>DASTMP010000037.1:0-10015 GCA_035714085.1 Blastocatellia bacterium | reverse complement strand
GATCGTCGCTTTCGACATCGAACCGCAGGCGCGCGTTTTGCAATTCTCTTCCTTGAGTTTCGACGCTTCGATTTTCGAGATCGCGATGGCCTTGCGGTCAGGCGCGGCGTTGAGCTTGGTCACACGCGAAGCCGCCCTGTCCGGCGCCCCCCTGGCCGCGTTGTTGCGCGAGCAGGAAGTGACGAACGTCACGTTGCCACCGTCGGTCCTGTCCTTGTTACCCGACGAATCGCTCCCGGCTCTACAGACGATCATCGTCGCGGGCGAAGCCTGTCCGGCTGATCTTGTGAAACGCTGGGCGCCGGGCCGCCGCTTCTTCAACGCGTACGGGCCGACGGAAACGGCAGTCTGGGCGTCGGTGTCCGAGTGCGTGGCGGACGGGCGGACACCGGAGATCGGCAAACCCATCATCAATGTGAAGATTCACCTGCTCGACGCCAACTTGCAGCCGACGCCGATGGGCGTGCCAAGCGAGCTGTCCATAGGAGGCGAAGGCTTAGCCCGCGGGTATCTCGGACGGCCGGATCTGACGGCGGAGAAATTCATTCCTGATCCGTTTAGCGCTGATCCGGGCCAGCGGCTCTACCGCACGGGCGACCTCGCCCGCTATCTGCCCGACGGGGCGATAGACTTCCTCGGGCGCATCGACCATCAAGTCAAGTTGCGCGGCTTCCGCATCGAACCCGGCGAAATCGAAGCGGCGCTGAAACAAGCGGCGAACGTGCGCGATGCGGTCGTGCTCGCCCAGGGCGGATCACAGGCCGACAGCCGCTTGATCGGTTTCGTCGTTCCGCGATCCAGCGAGACGTTGAAGGCCAAAGAACTTCGCGATCATTTACGCGGTCAATTGCCGGATTACATGGTTCCGGCGACTTTCCATAGCCTCGAGGAGATTCCGCTGACGGCGAACGGCAAGGTCGATCGGAAAGCTCTCTTCCAACTGGGGGCCCAAACGATGGAAGCCGAAACCGAGTACGTCGCTCCGCGTAATGAAGCCGAACGACAGCTCGTCAGGATCTGGCAGGAGGCCTTGCGACTCGAAAAAGTCGGGATCGACGATAGCTTCTTTGACCTCGGCGGACATTCCTTATTGATGATTTCCATCCAAGGCAGGCTAAAAGAAGTCTTCAAAAAGGACGTCTCCATCATGGAGTTTTTCAAGCGCCCGACCATCCGCATGCTGAGTAAGCTGTTTGCTGAAGAGCAACCCCGTAAATCCGCCGCGCAAAGCATGCGTGAACGCGCCCTGAAGCAGAAAGAGGCCGCGCTGCGTAAGTCGCCAATCAGTAAGCCCGGCGGGAAAAAGAACCACTGAGGGCTTCCGCTAAGGTCAAAAAATCGGGTACGAGAGTAGAAGCGAGTAGTTATTAATGGGTAATATAGAAACACAGGAATCATTATCAGGGATTGCAATCGTCGGTTATTCCTGCCGCTTCCCTGGAGCGCGCAGCGCAGACCAGTTTTGGCAGAACCTTTGCGGCGGGATCGAAACCATCTCGCGCTTTTCTGACCAAGAGTTGCTCGCCGCCGGGATCGATCCGCAATTGATGAGCAAGCCAAACTATGTCAAAGCCAGGGGGATTCTGCATGAGCCCGAGATGTTTGACGCGGCCTTCTTTGGGATTAATCCCTCCGAAGCCATCGTCTTAGACCCGCAGCAGCGTCTATTTTTAGAGTGCGCATGGGAATCGCTCGAGCTGGCGGGATACGACCCGGATCAATACGAAGGGCTGATCGGCGTTTTCGCAGGGGCCAGCATGAGCAGTTACCTGCTTGTCCTCTATTCGCAAAAGAGGTTGCCGGCCGGATCGTTCATCATCGGCATTTCTAACGACAAAGATCACATCGCAACCCGCGCCTCTTACAAACTGAACCTTAAAGGGCCGAGCGTTGCCGTGCAGACGTCCTGTTCGACCTCGTTAGTCGCCGTGCATCAGGCTTGTCAAAGTCTTCTCACCTGTCAATGCGACATTGCCCTTGCCGGCGGGGCCACCGTCCGCTCGCCTCAAACGTTCGGCTACCTTTATTACGAGGGCGGCATTGACTCACCGGACGGGCATTGCCGCGCCTTCGACGCTAAAGCGGATGGCACGGTCGGCGGCAGCGGCGTAGGCGTGGTAGCGCTGAAGCGTCTGGCTGACGCGCTGGCTGACGGCGACCAAATCCACGCTGTGATCAAAGGCTCGGCCATCAACAATGACGGAGCGATGAAGGTCGGTTACACAGCGCCGAGCGTTGACGGTCAAGCCGCCGTGATCTCGCTGGCCCACGCTGTCGCTGAAGTCGACCCGGCCACAATCACGTATGTCGAAGCCCACGGCACGGGAACCTACCTCGGCGACCCAATAGAAATTGCGGCCTTAACGCAAGCCTTTCGCGAAGGAGGCGTGAATGAACAGAACTCCTGCGCCATTGGCTCGGTTAAAACGAACATCGGACATGCCGATGCGGCCGCCGGAATGGCCGGACTGCTCAAGACTGCGCTGGCGCTCAAGCATCGAATGCTGCCGCCGAGCCTTCACTTCGAGCAGCCGAACCCGCAAATCGACTTCGCCAACAGCCCCTTCTTCGTCAACGACAAGCTCAGAGAATGGGAAACAGACAAATCGCCGCGCCGCGCCGGCGTCAGCTCGTTCGGCATCGGCGGTACAAATGCGCACTTGATCTTGGAAGAAGCTCCGGCGGAGACGGTCCCCGCCCCGTCGCGTCCCGCTCAACTGCTGCTTTTATCCGCGAGGACCCAAACGGCTTTAGAGACCGCGACGGCCAATCTGGCCAACTTCTTTGCCGATCACCCTGAGGCGAATCTGGCCGACGTGGCTTTCACTTTAAAGGCGGGACGTAAAGCTTTCGAGCATCGAAGGGCGCTCGTGCGCCGGACGAGTGGAGAAGCTTTAACGGCGTTGCGCAATCCACATTCGCCAGGCGTCAGAAGTTCCATTCGAGCGATCAAAGACCGCCCCATCGCGTTTATGTTTCCGGGACAGGGAGCGCAATACGTCAACATGGGCCGTGAGTTGTATGAATCGGAAGAGGTTTTTCGCGAGCATGTGAGCCGGTGCGCCGAGTCCTTGGAACCGCTTCTTGGAATAGACCTCCGCAAGGCGCTGTACCCGGCGCCTGATCGAGAGAGGGCGGCGACAGAAAGCCTGGCGCAAACATCTCTCACGCAGCCGGCGCTGTTCGTCATCGAATATTCGCTGGCTCAGTTGTGGCTCAGTCTGGGCGTGCAGCCGCAGGCCATGATCGGCCACAGCATCGGCGAATACGTCGCCGCTTGTCTGAGCGGAGTTTTCTCGCTGGACGACGCTTTGCAAATCGTCGCCGCGCGCGGGCGGTTGATGCAGCAAGTTCCTGAAGGGGCGATGCTCGCCGTTCAACTCGCCGCTGAAGAAGCCCGGAAACTATCGGACAAAACGCTCTCCATCGCGGCCGTCAACGGCCCGCGCTTTTGCGTGTTTTCCGGGCCGATCGAACGGGTCGCCGCGTTGCAACAGCAGCTGGAAAACGACGGGGTCGGATGTCAGCGTCTCCACACTTCAAGAGCCTTTCATTCGGCCATGATGGAGCCGATCCTGGAGACGTTCATCGAATATCTGAAAAGCGTCGAACTGTCCCCGCCGCGGATACCCTATCTTTCGAACTTGACGGGGACATGGATTACCGCAGCCGAAGCGACCGAGTATAGCTACTGGGCCAAGCACCTGCGGCGCACGGTGCGCTTCGCCGAAGGAGTGCAGAAGCTCTTGAGCGAACCGGACAGGGCGCTGCTGGAAGTCGGGCCGGGCCGGACTTTGAGCGGATTGGCGTCCGACTTTTCAGGGAAAACAGATAATCAGCAGGTCATCGCTTCGATGCGAGGTCCAAAAGCCAAAGACTCCGATCTCAGCGCCTGGTTAGAAGCGGCCGGCCAACTTTGGCTCGCGGGCGTCGACATCGACTGGAAGGCCTTCTATGCAAATGAGTCGCGGCGCCGCGTCCCTTTGCCGACCTATCCATTTGAGCGGAAGCGCTTTTGGATTGAAGAGGCGAGGGCGGAAGAAGCCATGATCGTCCAAGCGTCGAACCTGACCCAAGCCGCGCCGGCGCAAAAGACCGCGCAACCAACGCAGGGACTAAAGTCTCAGATAACCGCCGCATCGCCCGCGCGCTCCACCCCAAAGGGCGCGCCACAGAGGCGCGCGCCGCTTTCGCCGACGGTCGCGCACGCTCAGGCTGACGCGGGAAATGGCTCGGCCGCGCGGGGAGCTGAGCGGAGCGCGTTAGAGCATGTCCTCGCGCATCAAAGCCGAATGATGGCCGAACAGATCAGACAACAAAGCCACATCCTCGGTAAACAGCTAGATGTTCTTAAAAGCAGAGCCAAGAAAGGCAAGGCTGACGACTGAGTCGGCGATCTCCGTCCGCCGCGCCTCGCTTGATCATATCCGATCCATTAGCCTCCGCATCAAATTCACATTCTTAAAGCAAGAGGAGCGTAATCATGCCAGCGCCACGAGCCGCTATGCCTGCTGTGACAAATTCGGACGATCAGATCAGGTCTGCATTGCAAGGCCTCTTCGAGCAGATTTTAGGTCTTGAGCATGCTTCCGTTGACACCGAGACCCCATTCCTGGAGATGGGGGTGGACTCCCTCGCTTTGTTGCGGGCGAGCCAGGC
Source organism: Blastocatellia bacterium (assembly GCA_035714085.1). Classification (GTDB taxonomy): domain Bacteria; phylum Acidobacteriota; class Blastocatellia; order RBC074; family RBC074; genus JAJVID01. Next base: position 5,356 of record DASTMP010000037.1, on the reverse strand, counting down.
CGTGCAAGAACGGTTCGGCGTCAAAATTCCCTTCCGCAAAATGTTCGAAGAAGTTGCGACCGTTGAAGCTTTGACCAGATACATTGCTCAAGAACTGCCGTCTGGTATCGAAGCCGCCACGCTGACGGCGGTTGCTACCCAGTCGAGTATAGACCAGTCGTCGGTTGAACAAATCGTCCTGGTTGAGCCGGCCATAGTGGGGAGCGCCTACGACAATCAGCGAACCGGTGAAATCTCGGAAGTAAGTTTTACCGCCGAAGCCGTTGCAATGACGGAGCCATTCAACCGAGAGCCCGCGTTGATCGATGAAGTGTCGCCATCGCTGACGCTGGATGACGAAGCTCTAGCGGAGGGCGGCGCGTTGGAACGCATTTTGGCTCAGCAGATCCAAGTCATGGGGCAGCAAATGGCTCAACAGTCCCAGATTATGTCCCTGCAACTGGATCTCCTACGTCATTTCGGGAACGGAACAACCATCCTTCCCGCTGGAACAACGGCGCTTACCGAAAGGGCGGAAGCCGCAACGCCGGTAGCCGCAGCGGTCGCGCCGAGCATTACGGCGCAGCGATCCCCCGCGTCAACCCAACCATCAGTGGCCGCCGACTCGGATCACACCCGGCCGAATCGCAAGGTCGAGGCCGAAGTCTTTGTGCCTTACAAGCCCATCAGGGTTGAATCAGGAAAAGGACTGACCAAGCGGCAGCGTCAGCACCTGGAAAGCTTGATCGAGCGCATTACACATAAGACAGTAGGATCAAAACGACTGGCCGAAACCTATCGCCCTTATCTCGCCGACAGCCGCTCATCCGCAGGTTTCCGCAATCTCTGGAAAGAAATGTGTTACCCACTGGTGGTCGAGCGAGGACAGGGAGCGAGAGTTTATGACGTAGACGGGAACGAATACATTGATCTGACGATGGGCTTCGGCGCGTTAATGTTCGGGCACTCACCTGACTTCCTGGTTCAAGCCATGCAAGAGTCCGTCACGAACGGTGTCCGGCTGGGCGGGCAATCGAGCGTCGTCGGCCAGACAGCCAAACTGATTTGCGAGTTAACAGGCGTTGAGCGGGCCGCCTTCTGCAATTCAGGCACCGAAGCCGTGATGGGAGCGTTACGTTTGGCAAGGGCCGTAACGGGGCGCTCCAAGATCGCCATCTTCGAGGGATCTTATCATGGGACTTTCGATGGCGTGATGGTCAGGCCGGGGGAAAGGACGGCGGACGGGCGGATTGAGGTCATGCCACTTGCCCCAGGGGTCCCGCGTCATATGATCGAAAATGTGTTGCTGTTGGGTTACGACGACGACGAGGCCCTGGCCGTCATCGAAGCCCATGCTCACGAGTTGGCGGCCGTCCTCATCGAGCCCCCGCGCAGTCGCCGCCCGGATGTGCAGCCGCGAGAGTTTCTTCACAAATTGCGAGAGATCACCCGAAAGGCCGAGATCGCGCTGATCTTCGACGAAGTCGTGACTGGCTTTCGCTTCCACCCCGGCGGCGTGCAAAACCTGTTCGAAGTGCAAGCGGACCTGGTGGCCTACGGCAAGGCCATCGGTAACGGCGTCCCGATCGGAGTTGTCGCGGGTAAGGCGGCCTTCATGGACGCCGTAGACGGCGGGATGTGGAACTATGGGGACGATTCTTACCCGAGCGCCGAAACGACATTCTTCGCCGGAACATATTTCAAGAACCCGTCGGTGATCGCCGCCGTGCGGTCCGTCCTCGGTCATATCAAGGAAAGCGGGATTCAACTTTACGAAGATTTGAATGCCCGCACCCGCCGTTTGGCAGACGCCCTCAACGAATACTTTGAACAGGAAAGCATGCCATTCAAGATCTTACAGATCGGCTCGCTATTCCGCTTTCAATTGCCGCCGCGTCAGGCTCTGCTGGAGTTATTCTATTATCACCTGCTGGAAAAGGGGATTTACATTTGCGAGACGCGCAACTGCTTCTTTTCGACAGCGCACACGGACCTGGACGCCGACAGAATCTTACGCGCAGTCAAAGAAACCATCGAGGAGATGCGTGAAGGCGGTTTGTTCCCGGATCGGACTACGTCCGGCCCAGGGCGCAATTCTTCAATGCAAGGCGCGCCTGGCGGCCCGCCTTCATTGGCGATTCCCACCGGTTCATCCGGAGCGGCGGCCGGGGCGGCTCTCGCCCCGGCCACGAGCCGACTCCCGATAGCAGCGCGCAGCTTGCCCCTCACCGAAGCGCAAAAGCAGCTCTGGTTTCTGGCGCAACTCGGCGAAGAAGCTTCAATCGCTTACAACCTTTCTCTGACATTGGAGCTACGCGGCGCTTTTCAGTACGAGCATATGCGCAAAAGCGTTCAGGCAGTGGTCGACAATCACGAAGCCTTGCGCATCACTTTCAGCCCTGACGGAGACTGTCAATACGTTAACCCGGAGGCGCCTGTTGAACTGCCGCAGATAGACATATCGAACCTGCCGCTCGGGCAGCGCGAATCCGCCGGTCGCCAGCGCGTCGCCGCCATTGCTAAGCAGCCTTTCGACCTGATAAAAGGCCCACTGATCCGCGGTTGCGTCGTCAAACTTGCTCAGGATTTTCACTTGTTAGCTTTGGCCACTCACCACACCGTGACGGATGGGCGGTCCTTGGGCGTATTGCTCGGCGAGTTGAGCCACCGCTACCTGGCGGCATGCCGGGACGAGCAGCCAGTTATACCGACTCCAATTCAGTTTAGCGAGTTCGTTCAACGGGAAGTCGACCACTTAGCGGGCGATAAGCTCTACGAGATAGAGCGGTACTGGCTTGGTCAGTTTGCCGATCCCGTCCTTCCCCTCGATCTCCCGACGGACCGACAACGTCCGGCGTTGCAATCTTACGATGGCGCGCGCGAAAGCTTCAGTCTCGGTCCGGAATTGTCCGCCAAGCTCCTGCAATTCGGCGCGCGGCAAGGCTGCACGCCCTTCATGCTTCTTCTATCCGCCGTCAACCTGCTCTTACACAAGCTCTCCGGTCAGGATGATCTGGTCGTCGGGATCCCCACGGCTGGGCAAGCGAGTTTCGACGGGCCGTTGATCGGCTACTGCTTGAATGTACTGCCGATCCGCAGCCGCATCCGAGAAGGGATGAGCTTCAATGAATATCTCGACTCGGCAAAGAAAGTCTTGCTCGACGCTTATGAATATCAGGGGTATCCCTTCAACCTTCTGGTCAACAAACTGAAAATCCCGCGCGACCCGAGCCGGGCGCCGCTTATCACCGTCATGTTCAATCTTGACCGGGCCACGGTCCAGCCGCAGTTTGAAGGAGCGCAGGTCAACCTCGTGCAGAACACGACCGATACGGCGCAATTCGACCTGGACATCAACGTCAAGCAGACGAAGGACGACTTTCATTTCGAATGTGATTACAGCGCCGCTCTCTTCCATCGAACGACGATCCGTCGTTGGCTGTCCCACTTGAAAAATCTGCTCGCGGAAATCGTCACGAAGCCCGCCGCGCAACTGGGCGAGCTTCGACTTCTAGATCAAGACGAGCGTCAGCAGATTCTCTTTGATTGGAATTCGACCTCGGCCGTTTACCCGAAACAGACAACCCTTGCCCGTTTATTCGAAGAGCAAGTCTTGCGCGCGCCCGAAAATATCGCCGTCAGTTGCGCCGACCGGCAATTGACCTATGCCGAGTTGAACAGGCGAGCCAATCGGTTAGCCAGGATTTTGATTAGGGCCGGCGTTGGCCCGGAAGTCGTCGTCGCGCTGCTCGCAGAGCGCGGCGTGGAATTGCTAATCGCCATACTCGCCGTCTTTAAAGCCGGCGGCGCCTATTTGCCGCTTGACCCCAACCATCCGCCTCGGCGCGTCGCCCAATTGTTTGAACAAAGCAAGACAGGCCTGGCGCTGACCACCAGAGAATTCGAGAACACCCTTGAAATTGCCGTTGGCGAATTTCATCCGGCGGCCAAGCCGACGATCCTGATTCTAGAAGAATTGAACCGAGAGGTTCGGCATGAGGATGAAAATCTTCCGCAGCGCGCGGCGGCGGGAAATCTGGCTTACGTGATTTTTACTTCGGGCTCAACCGGGACGCCGAAGGGGGCGATGATCGTTCAGCAGGGAATGGTCAACCACCTTTACGCCAAGCTCTCCGACTTACGTCTAGAGGCCGGGGACGTCGTCGCCCAAACGGCCTCGCAGTGCTTTGACATCTCAGTCTGGCAGTTCCTCGCGGCGCTTTTGGTCGGCGGAAAGGTTTGCATTCTGCCGGACGATGTCGTGCGCGACCCGCGGCTGTTGATGTGGGAAGTGGAGCGGCGTGGCGTAACCGTTTTAGAGGTTGTGCCTTCGCTGTTACAAGCGGTCTTGAGTGGCGCCGAGGCCGATGAGGCGGAGCGTATCGGGCAGGGAGCGCTGCGATGGCTGTTGGTGACCGGAGAGGCCGTGCCGCCGGAGATCTGTCGCCAGTGGCATGGCTGCCGCGCGCGCGCGCCGATGATGAACGCGTACGGGCCAACCGAATGCTCGGATGACGTGACACATCACGTCATCGATCAAGAGATTCCGGTCGAGATGTGGAATGTGCCGATCGGCAGACCGGTTGCGAATACACGGCTTTTCATTTTGGACGGAAAGCTGGAGCCGGAGCCCGTGGGGGCGCGTGGTGAGCTATTCGTTGGCGGCGATGGAGTGGGGCGAGGCTATTTAGGGCGCGCCGACACGACGGCCGAGCGCTTCGTCCCCAACCCCTTCGGCAGCCGATCCGGCGAACGCCTCTACCGGACAGGCGACCTGGCGCGCTACCTGCCGGGCGGCGCCATCGAATTCCTCGGACGCGCCGACCATCAGGTCAAGGTGCGCGGTCACCGCATCGAGTTGGGAGAGATCGAGCATGCGCTGAGCCAGCGCCGAGGAGTGCGGCAATCGGTCGCCGTCGTGCGCGAGGACGCGCCGGGCGAGAAGCGGATCGTGGCCTACTACGTAGCCGCAGACGGCGAGGCGCCAGGGGCGGATGAATTGCGCGGGTATCTGCAGGGGCGTCTGCCGGACTACATGGTCCCGGTCGCTTTCGTCCTGATGGGCGAGTTGCCGCTGACGCCGAACGGCAAGATTGACCGCCAGGCATTGCCCGCCCCCGAGGGGCTGAGGGATAGCGGAGTGGAGTACGAGGCGCCTCGGACGGAGTTGGAGGCAATCTTAGCGGAAGCCTGGCAGGAGGCGCTGCGGGTCGAGCGGGTAGGCGTGCGGGACAACTTCTTCGAGTTGGGAGGAGATTCGATTTTGAGCATGCGTGTGGTGGGGCGCGCGCGGGCGCGCGGAGTGGAGTTGAGTCCGGCGGAGTTGTTCCGGCATCAGAGCGTCGCCGAGCTGGCCGCCGCCATCCAGGCGCGGCAG
>DASTMP010000036.1:0-39612 GCA_035714085.1 Blastocatellia bacterium | reverse complement strand
CAGTTCCTCGACGATTTCGATCTCGCGTTCGGGCGGCAGGCGCAAGACCGCGAGATGTTCGCGCACGATGTGATTCCAATTCGGCATAGATCATTCGTGGCGCAAGGCTGTTAGTGGATCAACCTTTGTCGCGCGCCGCGCCGGAAACCAGCACGCCAGCAGCGCCACAACCGGCAGCAACAACGCAATCCCTACAAATGTCAGCGGGTCTGTTGCGCTGACGCCAAAGAGCAGGGCCTTCATCAGCCTCGTCAACCCAAACGCTGCTGCCAGCCCGCCGCCAACGCCCAGCAACACCAAGCCTATGCCTTGCCCTATGACGAGTCGCACAATGTTGCGCGGCTGTGCGCCCAGCGCCATACGGATGCCGATTTCACGCGTACCGGCGGTTACGTTGTACGACAGCACGCCATACAGACCGACCAGCGCCAGCAGCAATGCAAGACAGGCGAAGAGATTCAAGAGAAACAGATTGAAGCGGCGCGGCGCAGTCGAAGCGGCCAGGACTTGTTCCATCGTAGAGACTTTGGCTATCGGAACATCTTTGTCCATTTCCTGTACCTGTCGCTGAATCGCCGGCGCCTGACCGAGCGGGTTCGCATCGGTACGGACAACCAGATTCATAAACCACAAACTCGACCGGAGATAAAACTCCGGCGTCGCTTCCGCTTCAAGCGCCACGCGCCTCACGTCTCTGACGACGCCGATAATTTCGCACGGCGCGCCGAACAGATCGATGTGTTTGCCCAGCGCGTCTTCGCCCGGCCAGTAACGACGCGCCATCGCTTCGTTGATGACAATCGGCTGTTGGTCCGCGCTCGTCTCGGGGTCTCGTTCGCTGAAAGCGCGACCACGTAGGACAGTGACGCCCATTGCGCGGAAGTAACCAGGGCTGACGCGCTGGATGCCGGCGTACGGCGAGACATCGGTCTGCGGTCGGTCAGGGATTTGAAAGCCGACCGTGCCGTCCGAGCCGCTGAGTGGCAATTGGAAACACAGCCCCGCCGCCTGTACGCCCGGCAGGGCTTCGACGCGCGCGAGCAACTGCCGATAAAAGTCCGACCATTGACCGTTGGGGTATTTTTGCAACGGCAGATTGAGTTCCATCGTGAGGACGTTTTTGACGTTGAGTCCCGTCTCAACCTGCTGCAACCGCGCCAGGCTTCGGATGAGCAGTCCTGCGCCGACAAGCAGCGCTAACGTCAATGCGACTTCCGCGACCACGATGGCATTTCGCAGCCAGCCGCCGCCGCTTGCGACTGCGCCGCTGTTCTCTTTCAAAGTTTCGTTTAGTCTCGGCCGCGAGAGGCGCCACGCCGGAGCCAGGCTGGAGAGTACGCCGGTAAGCAACGCCAGCGACAATGTAAAACCGAAGACTCGCGTATCCATCACACCGCCGAGCGGTTGCGGCAGATTGTCTGGCGCGAGCGCGAGCAACAGCCGCATTCCCACTTGCGCCAGCCACAAACCGAGCGCCCCACTCAAACCGCCCAGCAACAAACTTTCCGTCAGCAGTTGCCGCACGACGCGCGCGCGCCCAGCGCCCAGCGCCAATCGCAGCGCCATTTCTCTGCGCCGCCCGGCAGCCTGCGCCAGCAGCAGATTGGCGACGTTGGCGCAGGCGATCAGCAACACGAAGAAAACCGCGCCCCACAACACCCACAACGGCGCCTGCACGTTGCGCGTCATCTGTTTTTGCAACGGCACGACGTTGACCCCGTATCCGAAGTTCGTATCGGGATAACTTTGCGCCAGGCTAGTCGCAACGTTTGTCATCTCGGCCTGCGCCTGCGCGAGCGTTACGCCCACCTTTAATCGCCCCAGCACTGTGAGAAAGCGGTTGCCACGACTCGGCATTTCGTATGGCGAAATCCGCAGCGGTACCCACAACTCGGCGCGCGCCGCGTACCGCTGTGATGTCGGCAGATCGGTCGCGCGCGGAAAGACGAAGCCCGGCGGCATCACGCCTACGATTTCATACTCCTGGCTGTCAAGCATGACCTTCCGCCCCAGCGCTTGCGGGTCTGCGCCAAACCGCTTTTGCCAGAGTTGATGACTCAAAATCACGCTCCGTGTCGCGCCCGTTTGCTCGTCTTCCGGTCGAAAGACGCGCCCCAAACTGGCCCCCACGCCCAACACACGAAAGAACTCGTGTGAAACTCCTACGCCGCCGACGCGCTCCGGGCCCCGCCCGTCCGTGAAGTTGACCGACTGCGGCTGCAACGCCGCGAGCAGTTCAAAAGCCTGCTGTTGTCGCCGCCAATCAGCGAGATCGGCTTGCGAGGTCGGCAGTTGATCGGCGTCGGATTGCATCGCTCCAAGCTTTGGATTTTCGCCCATCACCAGCGCGAGGCGGTCCGGCGTCGGGAACGGCAATTCGCGCAGCAGGAGCGCCTGGACAAGACTGAAAATGGCCGTGTTCGCGCCGATACCCAACGCCAGCGTAAGCACGGCAATCAACGTGAGGCCTGGCCGCTTCATCAACATTCGCGCGCCGAAGCGTAAATCTTGTATGAACGATCCCATTGGGATTCCTCCTTTGCGTTCGATCGATTCCAGCGATGGTTGCAATGCCCGCACTGGCGCCGGCTGTTCCGCGCGGCTCAATTCACATTCAAGCAACAGCCAGTCGTAACCTTGCGCGGCTCGCGCCTCGGCTTCCGCTTCCGACGAACCAGCGGCGAGCGCGGCTTCGTAGGCGGCTTCAAGGTGCAGCGCCAGTTCCTCGACGATTTCAATCTCGCGCTCGGGCGGCAGGCGCAAGACCGCGAGATGTTCGCGCACGATGTGATTCCAATTCGGATTCATGGCGCCCCTCACGCCGGGTTGATTTTGGCCACGCGATCCAGCGCGGCGAAAAAGTCCGACCACGTTTGCCGTTGTTCATTCAACGCTTTTTTGCCTTCCGGCATAAGTTTGTAATACCGCCGTCGCCGCTGCCCGGCCTTTTCGATCCACGTCCCTTTGATCAGTCCGCGTTTTTCCATCCGGTAGAGCAGCGGATAGAGCGACGCCGGGTGAAATTGAAGCACGCCGTCCGACCGCTCTTCGATCAGCTTGGCGATTTCATAGCCGTGGCGCGGGCGGTCTTCGACCAGCGCCAAGATCAACATTTCCGTGCTGCCTCGTTTGACTTCATTATCAAGCATAGCAATCGCCTCCATATATTGTGCCGCCACATATAGTCGCGCAACTGTGAATTGTCAATGGCGCGGCGGATAGTTCGGCGAGAAATTTGATCAAATTTCAAATCGATGTACGGTAAAGACTGGCTTACCACGGGGGGCACGGGGATCACGGGGTAAAGAAAATGAGGGATAATTGCTCCCCTTCTTCATCCCCGTGATCCCCGTGCCCCCTGTGGTTGATCCCGTACACGCAATCGAAATCCGCTCTATTATTTGTTTGGATCACACGCGGATCGCGAGTTCGCGGCGGGCATTCGAGTTCGCGTTCGGGCGGCGAGCGCAATGTAGCAGGGTGTTCGCGCGCAGTCTGATTTCAATTCGGAATGGCTCAGTCGTGGCGAAGCGCGGCCAGGCGCAGGACGCTACTCTTCACGCAAAGCCTGTATCGGATCCACGCGTGTAGCCCGCCGCGCCGGACCCAGCATGGCGGCCAGCGCCACAGCGGCCATTAACAACGCGGCGGCGGCGAAAGTGAGTGGATCGAGCGTGTTCACAGCGACGGGCGCATGCTGCATTGCCCGTGTTTGCGCAAAAGCTCCGGCCCAAGCCAGCGAAAATCCAACGAGTAGCCCCAGAACCACCGGACGCGCGCCGGCCCCGAGCACGGCGACGTAGATGTCCTGTTTCTGCGCCCCGAGCGCGATGCGAATCCCCATCTCCTTCGTGCGCCGACTGACGACGAAAGAGACCATGCCATAGATACCGATCACCGCCAGCGCGACCGCGATGACGCCGAGGAGCGAGACGAGCGTCTCCAGCCGCCGGAACACTCCCAGCGCCTCGTCCATGCGCGACTGAATCGTTCGCGCCTCAATCGAGAGTTCGGGCGAAAGCTCTCGAATGGCGCCGGCGATGGATTGCGCCATCGCCGCGCCGTCGCCGGTGAAGCGCACGAGCGGAAAGAGGAAAGCGCTGTCGATTGGGGCCAGGGGCATGTAGAGCGTCGGGCCGTCACGTCCGCCGAGACGTTGTGTTGAGACGTCGCCGGAGACGCCGACAATCTCGAAGCGCGCGCCTCGCTGATTACGCAATTCCATGCCCAACGGGGAGACGCCGGGCCAGAACCGCCGAGCGAGTTCCTCCGAAACGACTACGGGACAATTACCAGTTCCGCAGTGGGGATCGCTCTCCCGTAGCGCGCGTCCGCTCACGATCGGAATTCTCATCGTGGTAAAGAACCCGGGGCTCACCTCACTCATAACCACTTTGCGCATTGATTGACCGGAGACTTGAACGTCAAACGTCGCCGTATTAAACAGCGGTCGCAAATTCGTATAGGCGACCGACTGCACACCCGGCAGGGCTTCGAGACGTTGGGCGAGGAGGCGCGCGGCGAGAAGGCGCTGAGCGGGCGTGGGTTTAAAGCCTGACCGGGAGCGTTGCTCCCAGACTTTGCTGCGCGCCTTCACGCGGGCCAGGATCACCTGCCGGGTGTCATAGCCAGGGTCGGCGGCGCTCATTCGTCGATAAGCGCGTACGGACAGGACAGCGCCGACCAGCAGCACAAAGCATAAGGCGACCTGCGCTCCGACCAAAAAGACGCGCAGCTGGACCCCACCGGTCGCGGCGCCGAACAACGGCTGGCGGCCTTTGAGAGACTCCGAGAGGTTAACTTTCAAGGACTGGAGCGCCGGCGCCAGTCCGGCCAGCGCGCCTGCGAATATGGTGATGACAGCCAGGTACGCAAACACACGCCAGTCAGGTCGCAAAGAAAATTCCAGTGTCTGGTGGTATTGCGGGTCGCCGAGCCAGGCTATTAAAACGCCAGGCAGGCGATAGGCGAAATAAAGGCTGGTCAGTCCGGCCGCGGCCGCGAGCAGCAGAGGCTCCATCAGCAGCATCCGGAACAGACGCAACCGCCCGGCGCCCAACGCCAGCCGCACGGCAATCTCCTGCTGGCGCGCGTCGGCCCTCGAAAGTAACAACGTAGCCACGTTTGCGCATGCGAGGAGGACAATGAAGTTAAGTAATCCCACCATGATCGGAAACAGCCACACCGCGCTGGCGCGGGACTCCGGATCCTCGAATACCGAGCCGTCGGTGACAGTGAGAGTAGTCTTCTGTCCCGGATGCAGACTGTCCTGCTGGCCGGCGAGCAACGCGAGTTCCGTGGCGACTTGCCGGCGCGTGAAGCCCGGTTGTAAGCGCCCTTCCACGGTCAGCCAGCCTGCCTCGCCAGGCCTCAGCAAGTCATCGCCTCCATGCAGGTAAGTTTGGAGCGTGTACGGGACCCACGCTTCCGCCCCACCAATTTGGCCCGCGAAGGTCGGCGCCACGCCCACGATGGTCACTGGCTGCCCGTTGAGATGCGTGCCCTTCCCCACAATTTGCGGGTCCGCACCAAAACGATCCCGCCAAATCCGCTCGCTCAAAACTGCGACGGGATTGGCCGCCGCGAAGTCTGCGGGCTGCAGCAACCGGCCTAGTAAAGGCTGCTCCGGGTCATAGAGCGCAAAGAAATTGTCGGTCACAAATAGAGCGCGCGTCTCGGACGTGTCACCCTGTCCTAGCGGCGAAAAGAAATCCGCCCGCCCAGTGACGGCGCCGAGCGACTTAACCCGGTCGCGAAAGGCCAGATAATCTTCCAGGGTCGCCGCTCCCGGGCGGACCGGTCGGGGGTCCTTCGTGTACGCGCAATAAATGCGGACGAACGTGTCGTAGTCTTTGTCCACTGGGGCGCGGAAGGCAATGGCGTTGATCAGCGTGAAGACCCCGGCGCTGATGCCGATGCCGAGAGTGAGCGTTGCAATCACGACGGCGGACAACAGGGCGTGCTTGCGCAGGTTGCGCGCCGCATAGCTTAGGTCTCGCCACAGATCTCCAATCACATTTTTTCTCCTTGCGCCTAAAACCACAGGTTCCTGCCGCCCTTGCCGCTCCAGACGCCGCAGTTCCCGCGCCAGCAAATCGCTCCCGCTCAATTCCGCCCAGGTTTGGCGTTCAGCTTCCGCTGGCGTGGCGCCGCCCGCCAGCAACTCCGCGTAGCAGTCTTCCAGGTCCTGCGCGAGTTCTTCGACGATGGCCGCCTCACGCGCCGGCCCAAGCTGTACGCCAATCAGCCGCTGTCTGATCTCTGGTTTCCAGTCAGGCAAGATTGATTTTCCTTTTGTATTTCACAGCCAGGTTCATACCCGCCTACTCCTGTCTCAATGCGACCAGCGGATCAACCTTCGTCGCCCGCCGCGCCGGAAGCCAGCACGCCGCCAGCGCCACCAGCGCCAGCGCGCCGATGACCAGCGCGAATGTGAGCGGATCGCGAGCGCTCACATCGTAGAGCAAACTGTTCAGCCAGCGCGTCAACGCCAACGCCGCGACCGCGCCGAGCGCCATGCCGACGAGCGCCAGCGAAAGCCCTTGCCGCAGCGCCATTCGCAAAATGTCTCGGGGCTGCGCGCCCAGCGCCATTCGCAAGCCGATCTCCCGCGTTTGCTGGCTGACCGCGTAAGATACGACGCCATAAACGCCGATGGCCGCCAACAGCAAGGCGACTATCGCAAAAACGCCTATCAGCCACGCAGAGAAGCGGCGCGTAAAAGCGGCTGGCGTCTGCGCCATCAGAGTTTCCATCGTCTGCACGTTGAAGATCGCCACATCCGGCTCCAGCGCGCGGCAACGCTCGCGCACGGCATTGGCGAGCGACGCCGCGTCGCCGTTGGCGCGCACCACGAGGTTGGCGAAGATTGAAGCGTTTTGCGTGAAAGGCACATACAGCGCCGGGCGGGTGGCTTGATCCAGTTGCGTGACTTTTACATCACCGACCACGCCGACAATTTCCATCTTCGCATTGGGAAAGCCGGGAAACTTCAACTGCCGGCCTACTGGATCACGCCCGCCGAGCAATTTGTCCGCCAATGATTTGTTGATGATGCCGACCTGTTTGGCATTGGCTTGATCGCTCTCCGCAAAAGCCCGTCCCTGCGAGAGCGGCACGCCGAGCGTCGAAAAGTAATCGGCGCTGACGACTCGATAATTGGCGTTGGTCTCCTGGCCGGGCGGTGGGATGGGTTCGCCTTCGACCGTGAAGCGTGTGGTGTTGCCGGGTTGCAGCGGCAATATATCCACCGTTCCCACGCCCTTAATGCCTGGCAATATGGCGAGGCTTTCACGTAGTTGTTGGAAGTAAGCGATGTCGCGCTGCGCTTCGGTATATTTGCTGGTGGGCAACACGACAGTCATGGTCAGCACATTGGCCGGATCAAAACCGATGTTGACCCGCATCAAGCGCAGCAGGCTTTTCATCATCAAACCCGCGCCAGCCAGCAGGACGACAGCCAGCGCGATTTCCGTCACGACCAACGCGCCGCGCAATCGCCGCCGCGCGACGCCGCCCGTACTGTGTCCGCCTTCTTTCAAAGCTTCCTGCAAATCGAGCCGCGACGCTTCGAGCGCGGGCGCGAGACCGAACGCGAAGCCCGTCAGCGTGGCCAGCGCGAGCGCGAATAGCAAAATGCTCGTGTCGAGTCGCAGCGTGGCAAAGAACGGCATGGCGAGGAGTTGATTTTGCGGCAAGGCCGCGATCAGCGCATTCAGTCCCCACCGGGCGATCAGCAAGCCGCCGAGTCCGCCAAGCAGGGACAACAACCCCGCTTCGGTCAGCAACTGCCGGATGATGCGACCGCGCGTTGCGCCGAGCGCAGCGCGCAGCGCCATATCTTTTTGCCGCGCGAGCGAACGCGCCAGCAACAGGCTGGCGAGATTGGCGCAGACCATCAACAACACGAAGCCGACCGCCGCCAGCAGCGCCAGCAGCACGGGTTTGATCGCGCCGGTGACCTGCTCCCGCAACGGAGTCAGCAACAGGCGCGTGCCTGCGTGCGAGTCCTTGTGCTCTTCAGCGATGCGCGCGGTGATCGCGCCGGCTTCTGTTTGCGCCTGCTCGAGGCTGATCCCAGCGCGCAGCCGCCCGATCAAATTCGTGCCATGCATAAACCGGCGCGTGAGCTGGTTCTGCGTCGGCTGATACGGCAACCACAAATCCGCCGGGCGCAGCGCAAACTGAAAGCTCGGCGGCAAGACGCCAACGACCGTGTATGGCGCGTTGCTGATCGTCAACGTTTGCCCGATGACGCCCTTGTCACCGCCGAACAGCCGGCGCCACAAGCTGTAGGTCAACACTGTCACCCGCTCCGCCCCCGGCTGGTCATCTCTCGCGCGGAAGGCGCGACCGAGCAGTGGCTCGACCCCCAGCACCGCGAAGAAATTGGCGGAAGCCGCTGGCGCGAAGACGCGCTGTGGGTCGCCGCGCCCGGTCAGAATCCCACCGCCGCCGGTATACGCTGCGAGGCCGTCGAAGGACTGGCTCCGCTGATAATCCTGATAATCGGGATAAGAGAATTCGCGCTGCGCATAGTCTTTCTGCGGCGTCGTCTCGAACAAGTGAACCAGCCGCTCCGGCGCTTGATACGGCAAGGCGCGCAGCAGCGCCGCGTTGACGACCGTGAAAATCGCTGTATTTGCGCCGATGCCCAGCGCCAGCGTGACGACAGCAATTAACGTGAAACCGGGTTGCTTGAGCAACATTCGCGCGCCGAAGCGCAGGTCTTGCCATAGGTCTGTCAGCATATTTGCCCTCCGATTGGTTCCGAGTACGATAGGATCTTGCGGAGCTTGTCGCTCCACGCGTCGCAGTTCCCGCGTCAGGAATTCACTGCCACCCAATTCCGCGAGCGCTTGCTCATATGCCTCCGCTCGACTAGCGCCACTTGCTAGTAGCTCGGCGTAGCAGTCTTCGAGATATTGCGCCAATTCCTCGACAATGGCGGCTTCGCGCGCCGACGCAAGCTGTAAGCCAATCAGCCGCCGTGTGATCTCTGGTTTCCAGTCAGGCACGATTGATTTTCCTTTCGTATTTCACAGCCTGGTTCATACTCGCCTACTCCTGTCTCAATGCGACCAGCGGATCGACTTTCGTAGCCCGCCGCGCCGGAAGCCAGCAGGCCACAAAGGCGACGATGATTAGCGACAACACGATTATGCTGAAAGTCAGCGGATCGGCCGCGCTCACGCCAAACAACAGCGTCTTCAGCAAGCGGGTCAACGCCAGCGCGCCTCCCAATCCGGCGCCTACGCCGATCAACGTCAGCGTCATTCCCTGTTTCACTACCAGCCTGAGCATATCTTGTGATGGCGCGCCTAAAGCCATTCGGATGCCGATCTCGCGCGTCCGCTGCGTGACGGAATAAGAGATCACGCCGTATATGCCGACAGCGGTCAGGAGCAGCGCTACGCCGGCGAAGAGCAGCAGCAAGATCGCGTTGAAGCGCGGATGCGCCACCGCTCCGCTGACATACTGATCGAGCGTCTTGACCTCGAAGACGGGCAGTTCCTTGTCCAGCGCCTGAACTTCGACCCGCGCGGCGCTGATAAGGCTTCGCGGATCAGCGTCAGTTCGCAGCGCGATCCGCATCCAGTTGGAGATGGTGAATTGCGGGTACGGCATGTAAATTTCGGGCGGAACGTCCGCCGTCAAGCTGAGGTATCTGACATCGCTGACAACGCCGATGATTTCGCGCGTGGGAGCGTCGCCCGGCTCTGTCGTGATGCCTGGGCGGATGCGTTTGCCGATCGGGTCTTCGTTCGGAAAGAAGCGCCGCGCGAGCGCCTCATTGATGATCGCAACGCGGCGCGCATTCAGATCATCGCGCGCATTGAAGTCGCGCCCTTTGATCAGCCGAATGCCCAGTGTGCGGAAGTAATCCGGCAGAACGCTCTGGCATTCAACGTGTGGGCGGTCGCCGGGCGCGACGGGCCGCCCTTCAATGTCAAGAGCGGTATCGATGTTGCCTTTGCCGAAGGGCAGCGCGAAAGTGACGCTTGCGCCGCGTACTCCGGGCAGATTCTGTAAGCGCGCTTGCAATCGTTCGAAGAAGGCGACGGCCTGCGAGCCGGAGTATTTGCTAGCCGGCAGACTGAGCCGGAACGTGAGCGTTTGCCGCGGATCAAAGCCGGGATTGACTTGCAATAAGCGCCAGAAGCTGTTGAGTAGCAACCCCGCGCCGGCCATCAATACAAGGGCGACGGCGACTTCGGCGATTATCAATGCGCCGCGCAACCTTGCCCCGCGCGCGCCTTCGCCGCTTCGTCCGCCTTCCTTGAGCGTTTCCGTCAATTCCGTTTTGGCGGCTTGCAACGCCGGAGCCAGCCCGAAGACCGCCCCGGTCAGGAGCGAGACCAGCAAGGTGAACCCGAACACGCGGCCATCCAGGCGGATGTCCTGCAAGCGCGGGATGTTTTCCGGGCTGAGCGAAAGCAGCGACTCCATGCAACTCCACGCCAACAACCAGCCACACACGCTTCCGGCCAGAGCGAGCAGGACGCTCTCCGTAAGCAGTTGCCGGATGACGCGCCCGCGACTCGCCCCCAGCGCGGCGCGCAGCGCGATTTCACGCCGCCGCGCCGTCGCGCGCGCCAGCAGCAAGTTGGCGACGTTGGCGCATGCGATCAACAAGACGCATCCGACTGCGCCGAAGAGTATCAGCAACGGCCTCCGCACATCGCCCACTATCTGTTCGAGCGCGGGCGCAAGGCGCGCTCCATGATGAGCGTTGTCATCGGGATATTGCCGCTCCAAGCTGCGCGCAATGCCATCCATCTCCGCCTGCGCCTGGGCGCCGCTCACGCCGGGCTTGAGCCGCCCAATCACGCTCAGATAGGCCAACCCGCGCTGCGCCGTCATCGGATCATTGCCGGTCGCGTCGTGTGCAATCGTCGTCCACAAGTCAGCCGGCTCCGCTGCTATGGGAAACTGAAAACCGGCCGGCGCCACGCCGACGACGGTGAGGCTGCGATCATCGAGCGTGATGTTTCGCCCGATTACCTGCGGGTCGGAGTTGAAGCGGCGGCGCCACAAACCGTGACTGAGGATCACAACGGACGCGCCGGCATTGTCCTCTTCCGGTCGGAAGCTTCGTCCCAGACTTGGCGAAACGCCGAGCAGCGCGAACAAATCAGCCGAGGCGACTACGCCCTTCAAGCGCGCCGGCTCGCCGCTGCCCGTGAGCGTGAAACTGCGGTCGCGGAAAACCGCCAATCGCTCAAAACTACCGCTCTGCGCGCGCAAATCCACAAAGTTCGGATAGGAAACGCTGCTGAGGCCATCGCCTTTGCGGGAATCTACAGTCCCCAACATCATCAATCGTTCTGCTTCCCGGAATGGCAGCGGGCGCAGCAACACCGCATCAACGACACTGAAGATGGCGGTATTGACGCCGATGCCCAGCGCCAGCGTCAGCGTCGCAATCAACGTAAAACCGGGTTGTTTCGCTAACATTCGCGCGCCGAAGCGCAGGTCTTGGCATAGGTCTGCAATCATATTTGTCCTCCGATTGGTTCCCAGCGCGATAGGTTCTTGGGTGATTTGCCGCTCCATGCGCCGCAGTTCCCGCGTCAGGAATTCACTGTCACTCAATTCCGCGAGCGCTTGCGCATACGCCTCCGCTCGACTAGCGCCGCCTGCCAATAGCTCGGCGAAGCAGTCTTCGAGATATTGCGCCAATTCCTCGACAATGGCGGCTTCGCGTGTTGGCGCAAGATGCAAGCCTGCGAGCCGGCGCCTGATCTCTGATTTCCATTGCGGTTTCATATCTGGCGTGGCCTCGTCGCTTTTCGTCATTATTCAGTGCGCAAGGCAATCAGCGGATCGACCTTCGTTGCGCGCCGCGCCGGAATCCAGCACGCCAACAAAGCGACCAACAGCAATAACAATGGGGCGGCAATGAATGTCGTTGGGTCAGTAGCTGTCACTCCAAACAACAACCCTGTCAATACCCGCGTTAAGCCCAAGGCGGCCAGCCAGCCGACGCCGATGCCGCACATCGCGGAGCGCATTCCTTGACCAATGACCAGCCACAGGACATCGCGCGGCTGCGCGCCAAGCGCCAGGCGTGTGCCAAGCTCGCGGGTGCGCAGCGCGACGGATTGATGCATGACGCCGAAGACGCCTACGGCAGCCAACAACAAAGCCAGCGCGGAAAACAGCGTCAAGAGCCAGGTTTGAAAACGTCGCTGGGCGCCGGATGCCGCGAACTGGCTTTCCAGCGTGGCGATCTGTGTGAGCGGAACCGTTTTATCCAGCGCGCGAATCTCGTTGCGCACGACGGCGGCGAGTTGGGCGGGTTCCAGCGTAGTGCGGATCAACAAATTCATGCGGCGCGACGGGCTTTGCGCATGCGGGACGAACACTTGCGCGACGCTTTGGCGCTCCAGGCTCTGGCGGCGCATATCACCAACGACGCCCACAACGGTCAGCCATGGCGCGGCGGAATGCGCGGAGCCACGCTTGAATCGTTGTCCCAGCGCCTCTTCGTTCGGCCAGAACCGGCGCGCCATCGTTTCGTTGATGATGGCGACCAGCGGAGCGTCTTGATTGTCCTGCGCATTGAAGAAACGCCCTTTGCGCAACGGCACACGCAGCGTTTGAAAGAAGTCGCCGCTGATCCCATCCCCACTTAAAGGAACGCGCGCTGGTTCCTTACTGTTCGCCGCGTCACGTTCCGTCGTAATCAGCGCATCCAAACTCCCCGACGTCAGAAAGTCATTGATGAGACCGGCAGATTCGACGCCTGGCAGCGCCGCGACGCGTTCGCTCACTTGTTGATAAAAGACGCGGTATTGTTCGGCGCCGCGATTGGACATGGGCGACAGTCCGATCATCAGCGCGTGCGCCGCATCAAAGCCGGGATCAATGGCTTGCACGCGCAAATAGCTGCGCAGCAATAATCCCGCGCCGGAAAGCAACAAGACGGCCAAGCTGAATTCCGCTACGACCAGCAACCCGCGCGCACGACGGCCACTTATGCCGCCGCTTGCGCTGCGGCCTTCTTTCAACGCCGCGCCGGGATGAGATTGCGAAACCTTCCAGGCTGGAAGTAAACCAAACAACGCGCCGGTCAATAAAGAAACGACGAGAGCAAAGGCCAGCGCCTGTCCGTCAATCGCTACGCTGTCCAGATTGGCGACGTTCGGCGGGCTAAAGCGCAGCAGAAGCTGAAGGCCGAACCGCGCGATGAAAAGACCAACCGCTCCCGCGAGCAATGCCAGCAACGTGCTTTCCGTGAGCAATTGCCGAATGAGCCGCATTCTGCCCGCTCCGAGCGCCATCCGAATCGCCATTTCGCGTTCACGCGCAAGGTTGCGCGCCAACATCAGATTCGCTACGTTCGTACACGCTATCAGCAGCACGAACACGACCGCGCCAAATAAAATCCAAAGCGCCAGCCGCACATTGCGTCCAGTGAATTGAAACTGGAACGGAACGACATTCACGCCCAGGTCTTTGTTGGTTTCGGGATAGCCTCGGGCCAGCCGTTCGGCAATCAGATTCATTTCCGTTTGCGCCTGCGCAAGCGTTGTTTGCGCCTTGAGCCGTCCGACGACACGCCAGAACCCCCTATCACGCTTTGTTTTTTCCGCCTCTCCCACAAGCGCCGGTCTCCAGACCTGCGCGGCTTGATTGGGAAATTGAAAGCTCTCCGGCATCACGCCAATCACCTGCGAACGGGCGCCGTCAATTTCTACCATTTGCCCCACGATGTCGGGCGACGCGCCAAAGCGGCGGCGCCACAGGCCATAACTCAAGACCACAACTCGCCGTTGCTCATCGTCCGCCGTGAATGTGCGCCCCAGCGCAGGCGCTACACCCAGCAGCGAAAACAGATTCGCCGAAGCGCCTACGATCACAACCGGCTCCGGCTCTGCCGCGCCGGTCAATGTCATCACCGTCGGATCGAAGACGGCGATCTCGGCAAACGATTGACTTTGATTGCGCCAGTCCGCCACATTGGCCCAGGCCGAAGTCCGCTCTTTGATGTTGCGCTGCGGCGACTCCGACCAGAGGAAGACCAACCGCTCCGCCTCCGGGTAAGGCAGCGGGCGCAACAGCGCCGCATTGACCACACTGAAAATGGTGATGTTCGCGCCGATGCCGAGCGCGAGCGTCAGCACGGCGATTATGCTAAAGCCCGGTTGCTTTAGTAACATTCGCGCGCCGAAGCTCAGGTCTTGCCATAAAGCTGCGATCATATTTGTCCTCCGGTTGGTTCCAAACTCGATGGGTTCGAACGCGCCCCGCCGCTGCGCGCGCCGCAGTTCTTGCGCCAGCAATTCACTGCCGCTCAATTCGGCGAGTGTTCGTTGATGAGCTTCCGCTTCAGTCGCAGCGCCTGCGAGCGATTCCGCGTAGCAGTCGTCAAGGTACTGCGCGAGTTCCTCAATGATGGCTGCCTCGCGTGTCGCCTCCAGTTTTACGCCCGCCAGCCGCCGTCTGATCTCACGCTTCCAGTCAGGCATTTTCCGGTCTCGTTACGCGATTGATGGCGGCCACAAATGACTCCCAGATGCTGCGTTGCGCGGCCAGCGCCTTCTTGCCGTCTTTCGTCAATTTGTAAAAACGTCGCCGCCGTTGCCCGGCTTTCTCCACCCAACGGCCTTCGATCCAGCCGCGCTTTTCCAGCCGGTAAAGCAGGAGATAGAGCGTGGCGGCGTTGAACTTCAGCACGCCGTCCGAGCGCGCCTCGATCAACTTGCGGACTTCGTAACCATGACGCGGGCGGGCCTCCAACAAAGATAGGACTAGCAATTCGGCGCCGCCCTTCTTCAACTCGCGGTCGAATTTTTGAGAATTGATAGTTGACATAACAATATATTACGTAACAAGCTGTATTGCGTCAAAGAAAAGCTCCCGGCGCCGCGACAAAGAGGAATAAAATGTTGATTAGCCGCGGACGGCTGACACAGAAATGTGGAAGGATTGGTGTGGCGTTTCGGCTTCCAGCATACCCTTTTCGCCACCATAATTGCGCCTAGGTATTGTGTTTTACGCGGCAGAATCCAGGGGGATAGAAATACCATAACAAAAACTGCCGCGGCTTACGGAACAGATAGGAGGCTCAATATGATAAACCTGCATCAACTCGGAATCGGCGGGATCGTCTTCTTGATCGGAGCGGTCATCTACATCATCAACTTGTTATATGCTTTGGGCAAGCACACGAAGGCTATTCCTATTGACGGCATAGGATTGATGGTGTTGGGGATTGGGCTAGCCTTGCTTCTGAAACTGTAGTGGCTAATCATGTCGCAGCGCCTCCGACGGGTGAATCCACACCGCCCGGAGGGAGGGGATGAAGGACGCGACCAACGCCACGCCGGCAAGCAACGCGCCCGTCGCGAGGAACACCAGCGGGTCATACGGCTTCACCTCGAAGAGCAAGGATGCCATCGCGCGGGCGCCCAGAAAGGCCGCGGCCGCGCCGATCACCAGGCCGATCCCAGTGACCTTCGCGCCCTGTCCCAGGACCATTCGCAGCACGTCGCGCGCGTTCGCGCCCAGCGCCATGCGGATGCCGATCTCCCGAGTCCGTTGCGCCACGCCGTAAGCGAGCACGCCGTATATTCCGACCGCCGCCAGCAGCAGCGCGAGCCCGGCGAAAATCAGGCACAGCGCCATCGCCGCCCGCCGGTTGAGCAGCGAGGTCGACATGCGTTCCGGCATCGATTTCGCGTCGAAGAGCGCCACCTCCGGGTCGACTTGCGCGAGCGCGCCCCGCAGGGCGTTCGTCAGCGGAGTCTTGTCCGTTTCGCCGCGCAGGACCACATGCATGTTATCCCGCCCATTCTGCCGGTAATGAAAGTAGACCTGCCCCACGGGGTTCTGCTCGGCGAGATCGCCCGTCTTCACACTCCCCACGACGCCGACTATCGTGAACATGTCTTTGCTGTTCATATTGTCCATTTGGCGCATCTTCGATCCGATGGGACTGCTGTTCGGCCAATATCTGCGCGCCATGAACTGGTCCACCAGGATAACGCGCTGAGAATCCGGCCCGTCACTGTCGGAAAAATTTCGCCCGGCCAGGAGCGGGATGCCCATCGCTTTTAGATAGCCACTATCGATCGTGTTCCAACCCGGCACCGGAGGCAGTTCACCGGGCGCCAGCTCATGGCCATCGATCACGAGCACACTCGAATTATTATTGCCGCTGAACGGCAAGTAAGTGGTGACGCCCACCTGCTTCACGCCTGGAATCGCGCGCGCTTTTTCGAGCAACGAGTCGACGGCGTTCCGCCGCTGTGCGTCGTCTTTATAGCGGTTCGGCGGCAGCGAGAACTGCGCCGTGACGACATTTTCCGCCCGGAACCCAGGGTCCACGGTCATTAACCGCATGAAGCTTCGGGTCAGAAGGCCGGACCCGATCAAGAGCGTGAACGCCAGCGACACCTGGATCACGACGAGAGTCGCCCGGAGCGACAGCGCATGCCGCCCCGCGGTCCCCATACGCTCGTTGCCACGGAAAACCTCGTTCAGGTCCCGCTTGAACAAGCTCAAAAGCGGCACGCTGCCGAACACCAGGCCCGTCAGCAACGTCGTCACCATCGTGAAGAGCAGCACGCCACTGTCGATCCGAATGTGATCCCCGCGTGGCAGTTCCTCAGCGCCGAGCCAGGCAAGCAGGCGAATGCCCCCGAGCGCGACTCCTACCCCCAGCAGCCCGCCCAACACCGAAATGGCGACGCTTTCGGTCAGGAGCTGCCTGGAGAGCCGCCATCGTCCCGCCCCGAGGCTGAAACGCACCGCGAGTTCCTTGATTCGCGCGCTCGTACGAACCAGTATAAGGTTAGCCAGGTTCACGCAGCCGATCAGCAGCACTCCCAACACCGCGGCTTGCAAAAGGTACAAGGTGTCTTTGATGTCGCGGACCATTTCATCCTTCATACCGATGACTTTTGTTTGAAAACGCGCGCTCTCCAGCAGGTCTTTATATTTCGGAAACAGGGTAAGGTTGGCCTTATTGAGCGCGTCCACTCGCTGCCTGGCCTGCGCGACCGTTGCCCCACGTTTCAGTGTCGCGATCATGCCCCAGTTGTTACTGTGCCGCGCGTCGTCCGAGGTCTGCTCCGGCGTGAAGGCAAATGGGACCCACAATTTCCTGTCGCGGTCGAGCGCCTGGTAAGCGTTCGGCATCACACCCACGATGCGGTAGGGGACGCCGCTCAGACGGATGTCTCGCCCGATCACATTAGGATCGCGAGCGAACATCTCATTCCAGAGAGATTCGGTCAGAATGGCCACATGATCTTTTCCCTGGACCGCCTCATCCTCGCTGAACGTCCGGCCCAACAGAGGCTGTGTCTTCAGCACGCGGAAATAAGAAGGTGTGACGTACTCTCCATCAATGCGGCGCGTGGCGCCTTCCTGCCCTACGTCATAACCTCTCGACCCGATCAGCGCCACCTCTTCAAACACATCGGTTAATTTGCGCCGGTCCAGATAATCGGGCACGCCATTTGCGCCCCGGTCCGTTACGCCAACGCCCGGATAGAGGTTGTACATGGTCACCAATCTGTCCGAGTCTGGAAAAGGAAGCCCGCTTAATACAACGGCATGCAAAATCGTGAAGACTGCGGTGTTGGCCCCGATGCAAAGCGCCAGGGTCAGTAAAGCGGCGAGGCTGAACGCCTTTTGCTTCCAAAGCAGCTTTAATCCAAACAGAATATCCTGCAACATCAGCGCAACTCCTTTTATTTACTCGCATTCAATAAATATTCAGAACGTGTATCAGGAATACGTATCAGAACGCCTATCGGGCGCAAATTGTTCTGTGACTCCACAATTCCGACTCGCGGGCGAATACGGGCTGGTCGGTAACGAGCGCCACCCCTTCAGGCGTTGGAGAGTGGCTCTACTAATTGTAACCGCCGCCACTACATAGCCGTCTCTGATTTCAGTGATTCCCTAACCATTGAAGTGAATCAGTCTATGCGAATGAGAACCAAGCGCTCTGTGAGGATCACAATCCTTTTTTTCATAATAGCGTCGGCAGTCGGCGCCTTTAAGCGGCTTCCCGGGCCTGTTCAAGGCGCTCAAGCCCAGCCCCAGGAAGGTCCGTCAGCAAAGGAAGCGCTCCAGAAGGTTTGCGGCGCATGCCATGCCCTGGATCGCGTCACCGCTTCTCGGCGAAGCCGCGCCCAGTGGGAAGAGACGACGGACAAGATGATCAATTTGGGGGCTAAAGGGACCGAGGAGGAATTCGTTACCATCCTGGACTATCTGGTCAGGCAGTACGGGAGAGTCAATGTGAACACGGCCACGGCCGACGAGATCGCGGAAGTAGTAGGGTTGTCGGCGAAGGAGGCCGAGGTGATCGTCAAGTACCGCAAAGAGAAAGGTAAATTTGATAGCTTCGAGGCGCTCAGCAAGGCGCCAGGCGTCGCCGTGGAGAAGTTGGAGAAGAGTAGAGACGCCATTTCTTTTTAAGTACTCAGCATTACGGCGCCGTCATCGATCACGATCATCGTCAAAGGAGAAACACTGATGCGTAGTATAGCCAAAGTCTGTACACAGGCCGCCCTGCTCGCCACGGCGATCGCGCTCTGTCTCGGCGCCCAAACGCCTCCGGGCCGTGGCGCTGGCGGGCAACGCCCCGCGCAATCCCCCAGGAGCGTGGGCGGTGGAGCGGGATCAGAGGATAAGCATATAGTGGATGCGGCGGCTGCTGACCGCGGCAAGAAGATCTGGGCAGCCGAATGCGTCACCTGCCACGGGGGCAATGCCAGGGGCTCTGAACGTGGGGCGAACCTGGTGCGATCGACGCTCGTTCTGCACGACCGGAACGGGAGCGAGATCGGACCTTATCTGCGTAAGGGACACCCCACTCAGAGCGGCGTTCCGAGCGCCAGCTTCAGCCAAGCCCAAATCGAGGAGCTGGCGCATTTCATCCACCAGCGTGTCTACGATACGCTTCGCGGTTCTCCCATCTTTGAAGTCCAAAACGTTCTCACCGGCGATCCGAAAGCGGGAGAGGCGTATTTCAACGGCGAAGGCAAATGCAACACGTGCCACTCACCTACCAGCGACCTCGCCGGGATTGGGAAGAAGTACAACCCCGCGACCCTACAACAACGATTCCTTTTTCCCCGCGTGGGGGGCTTCGGTGGCCGCGGCCGAGGCGCGGCGCCGTCCAAGCCGGTCACCTTGACGGTCACCCCGTCTTCCGGCGCGGCAGTCTCCGGGGTGTTGGTCCACCTGGACGATTTCAACGTTTCTTTGCGGGACTCATCGGGTGAGTATCATTCCTGGAAGCGGACCCCGGAACTGAAGGTGATCAAGAACGACCCTTTCGCCGCACACATTGAATTGCTAGACAAGTATACCGATAAGAACATACACGACATTGTCGCTTACTTGGAGTCGCTCAAATGAAGCCTATCGTAACTTTGATGACCATCGTATTGCTATCAGCTGCGCTCTTCGGACAGAGCCGGCTCGACCCGGCGAAGCAGCAGCAGCCGCCGACTGACAGTTGGCCGACGAGCTGGCCGACATACCACGGCGACTACTCCGGGCGTCGCTACAGCGCGCTCAAACAAATCAACGCCTCCAACATCAGTTCGCTGAGCCTGGCCTGGGTTTACCGAGTGAACACCGGCGGCGGCGGCGGCAACATCAAGGGCACGCCGCTCGAGATCAATGGCGTGCTCTACTTCACTCTCCCCGACCACGTGTGGGCGATAGACGCGCGCACGGGGCGCGAAATCTGGCGCCACGACTGGCAATCGAAGGGCGGCATCCACATCGGCAACCGCGGGGTTGGCGTTTACAACGACTGGCTCTATTTCGAAACCCCGGACTGCAACCTGGTCTCCTTGAGCTTGAAGGATGGCAAGGAGAAGTGGAGAAAGACGATCTGCGACCTGGACCTGTTTTATTACGGTTCAGTGGCTCCCGTGATCGTAAAGAATCACGTGATCGCGGGCGTGAGCGGCGACGACCTGGACCAGCCCGGTTATCTTGAATCGCATGACCCCGAGACCGGGGAGTTACAGTGGCGCTGGTATGTAGTGCCGCAAAAGATGGGCGAGCCAGGCTCTGAGACATGGCCGAATGAAGACGCCATGCGGCACGGGGGCGGGATGACGTGGCAGCCTATCACGTACGACCCGGAACTGAATCTCATCTATGTCGGCACTGGCAACCCGCAGCCGGTCATTGCGCACAAGAACCGCGAAGGCGCCAACCTCTTCACCGAATCGATTGTGGCCCTCAACCCGGACACCGGGAAGATGGCGTGGTATTTTCAGGCATCGCCGCATGACACGCACGATTGGGACGCCACGCAGGTACCGGTGTTGTTCGATGGGGAGATCAACGGGCAGAAGCGGAAACTCTTGGCGCAGGCGAGCCGGAACGGCTATTTCTTCGTGCTCGACCGCGCCACCGGCCAAAATCTGGTCACGTCTGAATTCGTCAAAACGAATTGGGCAAAGGGCCTCGACTCCAAGGGCCAGCCGATTCCTAACCCCGCGAAGCAGCCGCAACTCGACGGGGCGCTGGTGTCGCCGAACCAGGGCGGCGCTACTAATTGGCCGCCGCCGAGCTTTAACCCGGAGACGGGACTTTTCTACGTAAACGCTTCCCGGGCCTATAGCGTCTATTACATCTTCGACCCTGACGACAATCCGCAGGGGTGGGGCGGAACCGACCGCGGAGGGTGGTCGGAAGCTATGCTGCAAGCGGTGGACTATAAGACCGGAAAAATCCGGTGGAGCCACAAATGGGAGGGGGCAGGCGCCCGTTCAGGCGTATTGAGTACGGCGGGAAATCTGGTATTCGCCGGCGACGCCTCGAATAATTTTGTCGCCCTTGACGCCAGAACCGGCGCCCCACTGTGGCATGCCAATCTCGGTAGCTCGGTCGGCAATGCGCCGATGACTTACGAGTTGGACGGGACGCAATATTTGGTCGTGGGCGCCGGCGATACCCTATACGCTTTCGTCATGCTGAATAAAAGCGGAGCCGAGTAAGTGACGGCGCGCCGCGCGAATTCGGACAAGACTACAAATAGGGCGATTAAACAAATCGGCCTACACCCTACACGCATCCGCTGACCGCCAATTTAGGAAGAGACGGATTCGACCGGAGGATTTATGCGCCGTAGAGACTTCTTTTTCGGCCTTGCCGCCGCAACAACCACTTTGACGCAAACGGCTCCACTCGCTCCTATCAAGCGAAAGGGGCGACTCACACAGGCTGTCACCCGGGGGGTCTTCGGCCGTAATACGCCGCTTGAGGACGCCTGCCGCGAGGCCGCCCGCCTGGGCTGTAAAGGGTTCGATTTGATCGGACCCGCCGACTGGCCGGTGCTTAAGAAATATGGCCTGGTCCCCTCGATGTATCCGCCCGGACCGGGCGGGACGATTCCAAACGCGCTCAATCGGAAGGATAATCACGAGAGGCTCGAAAAGTCGTTGCGCGCAGCCATCGATGAAGCTGCCGCCAACGGGGTACCGAACGTCATCACATTTTCAGGCAACCGCAACGGGATGGACGACCGGGAGGGCGCCGACAACTGTGTCGCGTTCCTGAACCGGGTCAAGTCGCAGGCAGAGGACAAAGGCGTGACGCTGTGCATGGAGTATTTGAACAGCAAGGTGAATCATAAGGACTACATGTTCGATCACATTGCATGGGGCGTCGATGTCGTGTCGCGCGTCGCCTCCCCCCGGGTGAAGATTCTCTATGACATCTACCATGCCCAGATCATGGATGGGGACATCGTGCGCAACATTCGCAACCATTTCAAGTGGATCGGCCATTTTCATACTGGCGGTAATCCCGGACGTCATGAGATCGACGAGACGCAGGAGCTGAATTATCGCTTTATCGCCCAGGCCATCGCCGAGCTCAATTTCACCGGCTACATCGCCCACGAATACTCACCCGCCGCCGGAAATGATCCCATTGCCAGCCTTAATCGGGCCATTGAGATCTTTGATGTGTAAAAAGTCTATTGGAACGAAGGAAAGCAGAGATGACCGTTGATTTATTTCGCCGTTTCCATTCCCTCGTGGTCAAGTTTCGCCTTCAACTCGGCGGCCTTCTCCTTCTCTAGTTTGCCCAGACCGACAGCCGTTCCAATCAGTCCCATGACCAAGAAGAGCGCAAAGACCGTCATCGCGTTCGCGGCCTTATGCGCGGCGATCGACGTGTAGTTCGAATCTATGCCGGGGTTGTAGATCGCGCCGGCAAAAAGCCCAATCGCGCCGCTAATCAAAACCCATTGCACATAGAACCAGCGCGCGTTCAATTTCTCTTTTTTCTTTGCATCGATCTTTACGAAGGTCGTTGTACAGACATAGAGAAAAAACGCGGCGAAAATCGCCAAAAAGTACAGCGTGAGCGACCAGAGCATCCGATCACTCAGAGCTCGCCGCCACGCGCTGAGAGGTACGAACACCCATATCATGAAAGAGCCAATTGCGCCGATTGAGAGCGCGACAATCGCCGGCGTCAGAAGTTTGCGCATATTCAAGCCTCCGTTGCATTGTGCGTGACTAGTTCAGCCAGAGTCAGGTCCAGACTTTCGCCATCGGATCGCTTCCCTTTTTTGGTCGCCACCCTCGCTCGTTTTCGAACTCGGATTTGAATCTGACGATTTTTTAGTTTTCATATCCTCCCCGACCTACAACCTCTTGACATCGCGAGGGGCTGCGCCGAAGCCGCTGTACGGCCATTATCCGCAGCGCTGCGAACTTCGATCGGTGAGGAGCTAGTGAGATGGCAGGTCATGGCGCCCGATAACGCCACTTTGAGCGTTTCGACGCCGAGTGTCAACGGTGATCAGAATGCGAATGGCGCGCTGGGCAATTCGATTGGCGTGAAGATGGAGAGTTTACAGGTGTTTGCGCCTCTGCCACTGTTCCAAGACAGCAACACGATCAGCGCTTGAGAAAACTGTCATTCAACAACATTTTGCTATGATTAGCGCGAACGCCACCCGGGCCGCGCAGATGATCGCGACGCCACGAAAAAATCTAGTGGCGAAAAATCGTTGAGTTTGCGGGTTATGGCGCCGAGCGCTCAGCACAGTGAGGGTGACGGGAAGGAACTCCCAACCCATCACCCTCGGACGGGGGGCGGGGCAACTCGATGTTTAGCTGTATGGCGGCGGGAGAAACTGTTTGTCTGTTTCTCTTCGGGCAAAATAGCCTCAGCGTATAGATCGCGCTCCCTGCGCCGAAACATAAGCTTCAGCGCTTCGGTTTGTATGCGCCGCTTTTTCGGCGTTCGGAAACATCTGAGGGGAACGGCTTCCGTGATCACGCCGGCGCGGACAACGAGGCGCGAACGAAATCCCCTACAGTGGAAACATCTGATGGGAACGACGTACATGATCACGAAAGATCAGAGCCAGGCGCTCGCGGATAGCGGATAGCGCAAGTTTCATACCCTGCCCCGCTCTGCCGCGAGCGAACGCAAGCATCGTCTGCATCCGAGCCATGAGTCCCACGCCTGCGCCGGCCACGTAGCCCAGGGCGTATGAGTGGTTGATAAGCATGACGACCTGGCTGCGCAGTTCGTCGCTCTCGATGGAAGTCAAGCCGTCAAGGGAGCCGATCAGGTTGTCGGCCAGCTCCGCCGGCGTCGGAATGTTCGGTTGTTTCGCTTGGTTATGCATCGTCTCTCCTTTGCGCTTGGATAATTTAAAAGCAAATGGTGATTGCGTTGTCGAAATCATCACGTTCACATGCCGCAGTATCAATCAGACTCCTTGAGAAAAACTTGCTCCCTGCTTTCGCGCAAACTTGAGCGCACTTGAGGTTTTCTTGCGTCGCCTGAAATCCTCTGAGCTAGCAAGTCGTCGCGCCGCAATCCTGTGTGGCGTTTCGGGGCAGGCCTGCACACCAATCATTGGGGCGTTTCGGGACATTCCACACGCCCAACCCGGCGTAACGCCCTGAATTCAACGTCGTTACTTTTCGGCGCCGCAGTTGCATCATGTTTTTGGGCGATTCTGGGGGAGTCGCCTGACTCACGCCCATGCAGGCAGCTCTAGGCCAGCATGGGCGTGACAAGCTGACTGGGAAGAATGCCAGCCCGGTCGCTTGCCAGCGCATAGCTTCTCAACAGCAGGACAGCGACACGACAGTTTTTTTACGCCGCAATCCACCTGCGGTTCGTCTTTGATTTTATTTGGCGTTATGCCCAGCGGTGATGGAGAGATGGCAGAGTGTCGCACGCCAGAACGCGAGGACAATAAAGGCGCCAAGTGTGATCCTTAACATGGCTGCCTTTTCGGAGTGTGAAAGCAACTCGATACTGCCTTAGTTCGCAGCTCAATTGTGAGCCTTGCGCAGAATCGCCCTACATCGAGGCTTAACGTCGCCGCGAATACCTATCAGGTAATTAAGCCATTCGCCCACGTCCTCAAGAATTTTCCCTTCACCGATGACGACGCCTCTCGTATTTGCGCTTCTTGTGAATGTGATAGAGGGCGCCGCCGCCCGCGCCTGCTCCCGCGCCAACGAGCGCGCCTTTTCTGCCCCCAATCAATCCGCCCGCTCCGGCGCCAATGGCCGTTCCAATGCCAATGCGTTTGGCGGCTTTTTTCTTACCCGCTTCGGGATTGCGTCTATGCTGCGCGTTCACATCTGAAACCGTCACAAGGCTTAACACTAACAGGCAAGCAACGATAAACATAGAAATCGGTTTCGACCATTTACACATACGCTTTCACTCCTTCGTCAATATGTGACTGGGACGGAATTCTCACATTCGGCGGCGGCAATTAGGCCTTTAGGACACGACCGCCGCCAGTTGCGCGCATTATGCGCCAACCGGCGCCAGACGCAAGGCGCGTGAGACGCTTGTGTAGCCCTCCTTGCGAACAGCAACATTCGTACCGCGATGCAAGAACTTCCCTCTGATTCATTCTTACAGACGGAAATTCCAGAGTTACTAAAACAAGAAATCATCTCATAAACCGATCGCTTCGTGCGGACGCTCACAATTATAGATTTCGCGCCAAGCATCAAAATTGTGTTTGCATTCGAATAAATATGGCATCGTCAGAGGCTGTTATGAGGAAGTTTTGGCGGCTCTTTATCATGATAGTTTTCTTGAGTTCGGCTGACTGGCGCTCTGAAGCGCTGTCGCAAGCAACTACGACCTCGGCGCCGCAGAAACCGAATGAACAGGGACAATCCATACGGATTGTGACGAACGAAGTGCGGTTACCGCTACGGGCTTACGATCCGGTGGGCAGGCGGGTAACCGACTTAACCGCCAAAGATGTTTCAGTTATTGAAGATGGTGTAGCTTGCCCGGTTACCGGCCTGAAACATGAGCCCGCTAATGTCATGATCGTTCTCGACTTAAGCAATAACTTGGGAGTATTCAAAGGGAGTCTGGAGGATAAAGAGACAAGAGAAAAACTATTCGAAGGACCGAACTATACCGCAATTCCTCGGCCTATCGCGAGGGAATTCGCTGAAATTGTGTTGCGCCGACTAATACCGAAGAATCAGATCGCAATTATTCAATATTCAGACCGAGTGGAAATGCTGCAAGACTGGACGCGCAATCGCGATGAAGCGATTAGTAATCTGCGAGCCAAGTTCAGGGCCGGTCTCAAAGCGCGTTTTTATGATGCGCTCGCATTGGCTGCAACTCGGTTGCAAAACGCTCCGCCCGGCCGCCGCGTTTTAGTGTTAGTGACAGACGGCCTGGACTCGGCGAGCGTGTCCGCAAAACAATCGGCATTTGAGCAAGTCATGGCGACAGGCGCTTCGATCTATGTGATCAGTTGGACAAGGATCCTTCTCGACGAAGCGCAAAAATCAATGAAAAAAAAGGGCATCTCGCCTGGGATATTGAGTCCAACTACGCTCAAACGCGGGGGCGAAATCAAGCGATATGGCCAGCAGGCAGGTAGCGCAGCGGAAGACTTGCAGGCGCTGACCGGCAAGAGTGGTGGCGAATATTGGCGCCCCGCAGTCGTCAGTGAAATGATGCTCCAAAAGCCGGACGTTTTGGTCAATGAGATTGACTCGGAATACACACTCACTTACATTTCCCAAAAAGATGAGATCGATCGGGTAACGATTATTCCTGAAGTTCTGTTAGCGCGGCCGGGGCGATCTGTTATCACACGGCATGCGGCTAAAGTTAAAAGTGTAGAGCGATGATCGTCCGAGTCAGGCAGTTAGACAGCTTCTCGCAGCCCACTGGCGCGGCTTGAGCCTGGAAGAGCGCGCCTGACGTGATCTCGGCCTTCTCTATGTATTCGCCGATCGCCCGGGTCGCGTTGAACCGCAAGCCGAAACAGGACTATAGATGAGTGATGCGCCTGAGATAATCATTCGATTGGCAGGGCCAGCGGACGCCCCTTCTCTCGCGCGGCTTCGCTACGAATTTCGATCCGGCCACGATCCGGCTACAGAAGACGAGGCCGATTTCCTGGCTCGCTGCGGCGCCTGGATGGCCGCGCGCCTCGCGCCCGGAAGCCCCTGGCGCTGCTGGGTAGCCGAAGATGCAGGCAGATTGGTTGGCGCTATCTGGTTACAATTCATCGAGAAGATACCGAACCCTGGCGCCGAGGCCGAAAAACATGGATACATCAGCAATCTCTATGTCGAGCCGTCGCGGCGAGGCGACGGACTCGGGTCGATGCTCATAGACACTTGCGTACGCTTCTGTGAGAAGGAAGCCGTTGACGCTATGATCCTGTGGCCGACGCCGCGCAGCCGCCCTCTCTACGAACGGCATGGTTTCGCCGTTCGCGATGACTTGCTTGAGCGACGCATGGACCCAATCCCCTCCCATTAAAAGGAATGTTCCAAATGAGTCACTTGTTTGCTTATCTCTCAAGAATGAAGTTCATCAGACGATGGGGGTTGATGCACAACACCTATCCGGAGAACATTCAGGAGCATAGTCAGCGCGTCGCCATAATCGCTCATGCCTTGGCGATCATCCGTAACAGATTGTTCAATGGAAGCGTGAACCCGGAAAGAACAGCCGTGCTGGCTTTGTATCACGACGCCAACGAGGTGCTGACCGGCGATCTTCCCACGCCCGTCAAGAACTTCAATCCGGAGATCAGCGCCGCGTATAAAGAGATCGAATCCGCGTCGGCGAAGAAGCTATTCGACATGGTCCCTGACGCCCTGAAAGAGGACTACCGGGCGCTTTTCATTGCTGAGAACACAGACCGCGAGTCTTGGGAATTGGTGAAGGCGGCGGACAAGCTCTGCGCTTACCTCAAATGTCTGGAGGAGATCGGCGCAGGTAATCAGGAATTCGCGAAAGCCGAGAGGGCTATCAGAGTCGCTATCGAAGCGCTCAATCTTCCGGAAGCGCAATACTTCCTGGACACGTTCGCGCCGAGCTTCAAACTGACGCTTGATGAGCTCGATTGATTTGATCATCATCGGCGATTGCCCCCGGACTCGCGGCGCAGTCACAGACGCATGCCGTATTCACGTAGTTCCTCACGCAACGCGGCGGCGCTTTTGAAGTGAATCGCGCGCCATCCGGCTCCGCGCGCGGCTTCCGCGTTGGCGAGCATGTCATCGATCAACAGGCACTCAGAGGGCTCGGCATCGAGTTCGCGGCAGGCGATGGCGAAGGCTTTCGGATCTGGCTTGGCCGCCCCAATCAGATGGGAGGCGATGGCGCGGCGCCAGAGCCTGAACGACCGGTAATTCGCCAGCATGTGATCCCAGTGGATGGCGTGCGTGTTGGAAAAGCAGGCGACTTTCCGCAAGCCTGACAAGGCGCGAATGATTTCCAGAACCTCCTCGTCCTCTCCCTGAATCACCAGCATCCGCAGATCAATGATCTCCTCGCGCGGCAGCCTGCGACTGAGCGTCTGATTCAGCAGGTCAGCGTATTCGTCAATTCCGAGCAGGCCGAGCTGCAGCTTTTCATCCGGAGAGAACCCCGACTCGTCTCGGCTGCGCACAAAGCTCTCGATCAGGGGCCTGTAGGTGTCACTGCGCCGGGCGAGTTCCTCAAGCGCCCCGTCAACGTTGAGCTTCACCACCACACCGCCGAGGTCGAAAACGATCCACTCAATGTCATTCCCCATAAGACGTTTTACTTATAGCGTTATTGCTCATGCGCCTTTACGGTGCGGGACGATTTGTTTAATCGCCCTGTTTGTGGCTTTGTCCGATCAGGAGTCCAATCAGGAATCAGGCACGAGTAAACAACTCGCGCCACCGCTCCCGTACACGCATTTGCTAACCGATCTAATAACACATTATCGATCTGGAAAACAAAATCACGACTGCGCGCCGATGTTGACCAACGCATAGTTTATAATGCCGCAAGCGAATCGACGATGACAAAGCCGGAGTAGAACTTTCCATGTGCACTTTCTACTATAAAGCATAGATCGATTTGCAATTGCTTGTTCAGAAAAGTGGCGCGATCCCCGGTACGGTCAGTAAATCGCGAAATCGCAATTCTTCGCGCCGGAGGCGCTGGAGGAAATTAGCCGGTGGCGTCAGCCACCGGGAACGTCGTAGTAAACGGTTTTAAGCCCCGGCAGGGGCGACAGACCGACGCCCAATGCTTATTGCCCAATCACAATCCTGCGGCCCCTTTCGGGGCGCGGACATTTGGCTGTCACAGTCTCCGGTGGCTGGCGCCACCGGCTAATTTCTATTGCCCCTTCGGGGCAGAAGGACGATTTCGTGATTTACTGACCGTACCTCTTGACGTCCCGAACACACAATTGCAAATCGCCATAAGAGCGAGGGAAAATGGCGCCTGTAGATAAGCTGGAAGAAATCCGATATCCAATTGGCCGTTTGACGATTGACCCTGACAGCGCCGAATCAAAGCGCAGGCTATGGATCGAGCAGATAGCATCCCTGCCCGCAAAATTACGCGCCGCAGTGGACGGTCTGAGCGATGCGCAGCTCAACCAACGTTACCGTCCTGAAGGCTGGACAGCGCGTCAGGTCGTTCATCATCTCGCAGACGAACACCTCAACGGATTCACGTACTTCAAAATGGCGATGACCGAAGATGATCCGGTAGTCAAAACATACAATGAACCGCGCTGGGCGGAAACTGAAGACGCTTGTGAGGCTCCGATTGAATTATCACTAAATCTGCTCGCCGCACTGCATGCGCGCTGGGTCATCCTGTTGAACTCCCTTGACGAAAAAGGGTTTGCCCGCGGTTACATTCACCGGCGTGGCAGAATATCGATTAATGATGGCATTCAGCTTTACGCCTGGCATAGCCTGCATCACACAGCTCACATCACGGGGCTGAGAGAACGTGAAAGGTGGTGATTTTCAGCGCCGATGAGATTGATCATAAAACCAGAGGAAGCGCGCCTTCAGAAGCCGTCCGCTCCAATTGTGGAGCGGCGCCACGCGCCCACCGCTTCACCCGGTGCGTAACCCTGTAGGCCAGCGGCCCGCCATCGGCGCGTTCACTGCGTTCCAGCGGCCGAGGGATACAGACGAATTCGACCTCCAGTTCCTCGGCCGTGACGCGCACCACGGAATAGCCGTGTCCGCCGACGTCGACGAAGGAAAGGTGGGGGGCGACCTCCGGGTTTCGCTCTGCCAGCGCCTGACGCGCGTCTCCCGTCCTTTGCAGCGCGAGGCTCGCGCGCACGCCGTGCATCAGCGAGAAGTTCATTGCAGGATGGGCGGGGGCTTCCGGCGACGGCTTATAGACATAGATGGCGCGCAGTGGATGATCCTTGGGGAGAGCGTATTCCGCCGCCTCGAAGAGGCCGGGCGCCGAGACAGAGCCTGTGATGAACTCGGCGATCAACGGCTCGAATGGTTGCGGCGGCAGAGACGCTGACACCACGCCCGCCTGAAAGGTGTGCCGGTCTCCGGCGATCGATATCAATCCGGTAATCCCCTCGCGCCGGACAAACTCCAGAATTTCGGCTCGCTCAGCGCGATAGCCTGACCAATCATCGTCGCCGAGTTGAGCATAACCCGCGCCCGGCCATTGCGGCCCGAGATCTTTCGGAAGGTTCTGAAAGTCCATGCGCCAATCGAGCATTCCGACTGAATTGCCCCACAACTTCCAGGGCGTTTGTGAGGCGCGAAGCTGGTTTAAGAACCACGCCTTTTGCGTGGCCCCAAGGATGGACTGCGGCGGCGCCTGCTTGCGCGGGTTGGGCAGATCGGCTCCGCCGAACCGGATCGTCTCCGGCGGCCGTCCTCCGTTATGGCTCCGCCCGGCGTCCAGAATCTCGAGCGCGTCTTGTGGAACGACGAAGGGAAATTGCCTGGTCTGGAACGGGACCGCATCGGGGCGATCCAAGACAGATTCCGACCGAAACGAGCGGTTGTCAGTCAGGATCAACTCTACGTTCCGGCCCCACCGCAGCGTGCGAAACAGCTTGAGGCTATTGATGGCCGCGAGGTTTCCAGATTCCCTGCCCAATCCGTGATCGTCGAAATCGGCAATCGGCGTGTCGGCGACGGCGGGCGCTTTATAACGGTCGATAGGCTGATTGCCCGGCTTGATGACCCTGGCCGGCTGATACTCGAACCAAGCCTGATTGGCCGCAACCTTGCGCGTCTGCGCCGGCCGCACGCCGTCGAAGTTCTGCTGGCTCTGCCAGCCCTTCCAGGAAAATTCGTGGTTATCCCACATGCAGACGAACGGCCAATGGGCGCGGGCGTCTTGCAGGTCGGGGTCTAAAAGATAGGCGCGATAGAGCGCCCGGTAGTCCTCCACAGTAGTCGGGACATGGAAATCACGAATCTTTTCGCCATTCTTGTAACGGACAATGTCGCGTAGACGCCGCGCGTAATAGCCTTGAGGCCGGTCTTCTGGATACCAAACGACTTCATAGATGAAATCGCCTAGATGCAGCACGAAACCGAGTTGATCCTCCGCCGCTTTTTGCTCATCCTCCCAAATCATCCGGCGGTAGGCCGTCGAGGCGCCCTGTTGTACGTTCTGACAGCTCACGAAAGCAAAGCGCACGGTTCGGCCGTCCTTGTCGGAAGGCGCCGTGATCGTACGGCCCACGCGGCTGCCGAAGCCATGCTCGTCGGTAAAGCGGTACCAGTAGACGCGCGCAGGTTTGAGACCGGCTGCCAGCGCACGGCAGGTCCAATCCGTCTCGGCGGATATCTCCGCCCTGGCGTCGGCCACGACACGGCGGAAGGCCGGATCATCGGCGATCTCGACCGTCAATTTCCTCGCCTCGCCGCCCTGTGACGGCGGCCGGCGAGTCCACAGGATCACGCTGTCAGGATGAGGGTCACCGGAAGCGACGCCTTGAGGATACAGGTCCCGACGCTCGCGCCACGAAACCTTTGAGTCGCGCGCGGAAGCCGATCGCCAGGCAAGCGCCGCGCCGAACGAAGCCGCCGTCTCAATAAACCTACGCCGAGTGATCAATGACAGTGATTTTTCGGACGATTTCATGCGTAGAGTCTCCGGAGTTACGGGCTGACATCCTTTACTTTTTGCAGTTTGAGTCGTTTCAACTCTTGCTCGCGTTCCAGGAAGCTCATGCCTTTCGTAATCCACGGCGCGGCGGGTTCGTCTTTCAGATAATGTCCGAACCATTCTTGGATGCGGCGGTGGTAATCAATCTGATTCGACTTTTTGCGCAAGCCGTGATCTTCTCCGCCGTAAACCAGCATCACCACGTCTTTCTGCGCTCGCCGCGCGATGTTGTATAACTCGACGCTCTGACGCCAGTCCACGGTGCCGTCGTTATCGCCACATTCCAGCAGCAACGGCGTCTTCATGTTTTGCGCGTTGTAGACCGCCGAGTTGCGAATGTAGGCTTGCAGGTCTTCCCACAACGGCGCCTCCATGCGCTGTTGTCCGGTTTCGATGTGATCGGTTTCGGCGATGCCGCTACTCCAGTGATGGTTACCATAATTGCTTACCAGGTTCGTGATCGGCGCGCCCGCGACCGCCGCTGCGAACAGGTCGCTATGCGTCGCCAGGTAGCTCGCGTCGAAGCCGCCCCACGAATGCCCGACGACGCCGACTTTGCGCGCGTCCACCATACCCATTTCCAAGACTTTGTTCACGGCGGCGGTCACGCACTCGACGACGGAGCGCCCCGGTTCGCGCGGCTGGAATTTGATGTCCGGCCTGAAAACAAAATAGCCTTGTTGCGTGAAGGCGGCGGTGTTGTAGTAATCGCGTTCCGACGGCGCGCTGTACTGATGCAACCCGTCCGAGAGCCGTTCGTACAAATAAACGACCATCGGATATTTCTTGCCCGCCTCGTATCCGGCCGGGTAGCACAGCTCGCCTTGCAAGGGTTCGCCGCGCTCGGTTTTGTAATCGACCAATTCCGAACGCCCCCAGGCGTAATCGCTCTGGAACGGATTGGTCTTCGTGACCTGCTTCGCTTCTTTCAATGCGGCGTCGCCGACGAACGCGTCCGGTGAATCATCGAAGTCTTCGATGGAATACGAATACACCTCCGCGTCTTTGGCTTTCGCCAAACGTTGTACGCTTTTATCGAGCCAGACCAGACGCTCCACGCCCGTCCCGAAGCGCAAGCGCGCAAAGCCTGATTTCTTGCTCCGGAGGCCGAACAGGCTCAGATACGCGGGCCTGTCCGTGTTTATCCATTCTTCATCCGGGTCGAGGCGAAGATAGCGATGGCGCGTCTGCTCCGTCGCTCCGTCCGTCAATCGTTGGGCGCGCGAGCCATCCGGCGCAATCTGCCAGAGATCGAATTTGTCGTAGAGAATCACCGACTCGTCATTCTTCGTCCATCCGGCCACGCCGAAGGCTGGTTTCTGTTTGATCGTGAAATCCGACTCGCGGTCTATGAATGAAGTTTGCGCGTTCCTGGTGATGTTGACGACGGCGCGCGTCGCGATATTCACCGTCCAATAATGATCGTCCTGCACGAAGATCAGATACCGCCCGCCGGGACTCGCCTGCACATAGAAATCATCGCTGAGCCGCTCTTTGATTTTCACCCGGGCGCCGGTTGCGAGGTCGACAAGATACAAATCCGCCGCGGGCCGTCCGATGGTTCGCTCCATCGCATACGCGGCCCAATTCGTTACGTACCCGAGCTTTTGGTATTTGAGCGGCGTCACCTGTTCATCGCGCTCCTGCCCCAATTGCGTTAGCCGCCCCGCGTCGACATGCCACGCGGCCAGCAAGTTTCTTTGACGTTCCAGACGAGCGTCAATCTTTTGTTTCGGCATCACGATCACGTCGCGCGAGTTCCACACGTCCACGCCGGCTGGTTCGTCCTCTTCTTTGTCCGATTCTTTCGCGTCGTTGCGAGCCGCGGGTTTCTTTTCGCTCGCCGGTTTTTCCTGCCATTTGGCGACGCCGAGAAACACGACGCCGCCATCCTGCGACCACAATGGATGGCGGAACGCGACCGTACGCATCCCTGCCGGAAACTTCGTGTCCGCCGTCGGGTCGTAGGTCTGTTTGGCTTCGGCGTCTTCGCCGAGTCGCTTCCACGCCAGCGCGATTTGCGTGGCGCCTTCGCGGCGTTCATCCGTCTTCGCCCGCAACACCGCCAGATCGGCGCTTTCTTTGCGCCAGGCCAGCCCGCTGAAAGTCGTCGGGGCCGAATCCAGCGCGCGCAGCGCGTTCGATTCAGGATCGAAGAGCTGCACGCCGTTGCCCGTCTTGTCTTCGGCGCTGATCGTCATTGCCAGCAACCGACCGCGTTTCGGCAAGTTTTGCCAGGCGTATTCGGCGACATTGCCGAATGTCGTATCAAGCCCGCTCGCCAGGCCCCGAACGATCAACGTCGCTCCGGGCGGCGCGTCCATCTCGGCGCCGGCTTCGGCGGGCGGCGCGTCTTTACGTTCGGGCGCGTAGCGACGCATGGCCAGATAAGCGCCATTCGCGCTGAAGGCGAAAGATTCAATGCCGTCCACGACGGTCTGCTCGCCGCTCGCCAGGTTGAGCAGACCAAGCTTGCGGTTAACAGGCTTTTTCTCTCTCCTGAGTTTTTCTTCCTGCGTTTCGGAATAGCCGATGCTGTAAGCCACCCAGCGCGAATCGGACGAGAAAACCGGCTGCGCGCCGAATGGCGCGACTTTCGGCTCACCGCCAGCCACGTTGACGATGCGCAGTTCGTTATTGCGATTCGAGCGATTGACGACATAGGCCAGCCACTTCCCGTCGGGCGACAAGTTTGTGGCGCCGAGGGTTTCCCATTTGCCATAGTCCGCCGGAGTCAGACGCGGTTTGGTTTGAGACAGGCCCGCAATGGCCAAAATGAAAATCAATAGCGGCGAAATAATTAGCCTGCGTCGCATGGTAATTCTCCTGTTTTTCCGTCTTATATTTTTTGCCCATTGGCTGAAACCACAGTCAGAGAGCGCACAGCTTGCCACAAATGCGCGCGCGTGACCAGCAAGAACCCATCCGTCACACCGCCATATCTTGGTCTTTGAAAATATATCCTGACAATTCCGCGTCTCCGGCCACATAATGGCAACGTGAATTTAGCTCGGCGTTTATGGCCTTTGATTAACGCTGCTGGATTATTCTTCAGCTGATTTATCTTCTGTTAATTCTCGGCGTGGTAAAAGGCATAAAGCTTTTAGTCTTTTATTTGCGCTTCCTCGAAAGTGGATCTCCTATGCAATCAAGTAAACCATCAGACAAGAATCTTAACTCAGGACTACTCCGCCGCATTGTTTTGTGGGTTGTGACGCTAACGCTCGTTAGCGCCGCCACAATCGCATTGGGCCGCCGCCTCGGCGGCGCACAGTCGAACAACCAAATAATCACGCCCATACCCTTTGAAGAGATGAACGGCGAACGTGTATACAACGCTTCCGGAGTGGTTCCGCTCGCAGACTCCCGGTTCCTTTTTTGTGACAATAACAGCGGCGACGCGCTCTTCGAACTCGACCTCGCGGAGGACGGGCGGAAGAAAGGCCCGTTGATCAGACGCCCGCTCCAGGGACTTGGCCCAAAAGCGATTGACGATATGGAAGCGATGACGCTCGCTGAAGAGAAAGGACGCCGGTTCATTTTTTGCGCCTCGTCGCTCTCCATCAAGAAGACCAAAAGCGGTCAGTCGCTGAAAGTCCCGCCGAGCGGGCTGCTGCGCGTGACTGTCAACTCCGACGACAGCTTGTCGGCTGAAAACATGCCCGGGTTCCGCGATTGGTTAATACATAATGCGCCAGCCATCACCGCGTCGGCCAACCACATTCCCGACGAAGGGGGCCTGAACATCGAAGGGCTTGCGTGGGATCACGAACGTCATGCGCTTTTGTTCGGATTGCGCACTCCCCTGTCGGGGGCCAGTCCGCTAGTGATTCCAGTGCGAGTGAAGGACCTGGACGGCCCCTGGACAACCGATAATCTGAAGGTGTTGCCGCCCATCAGGCTGACGCTCGATCCGGCGGGAGGGGCTCGGGGAATCCGCAGCATTGAGTACGTCGCCAGCTTTCATGCCTTTCTGGTGGTCGTCGGCAGGGCGGTCAGCGGAGGAAATGCGCCCTTCGCGCTTTATGAATGGAAAGGAGGGCATCGAGGCAAGTTGCGCCAGCTCGACGTCTCGTTCGCCCCGAAGATGAAGCCGGAAGGGTTAACGAGCGGAACAGTCGCTGGCAGGCCCGCGCTTTTGTTCGTGGATGACGGAGGCGGTTATCAGGTGTTGTGGCTCGATAAAACCAGGTTGTAACGACGCCGCTTATTGAAAGTCTCTGGCGCGAAGGTTGTCTGTTGTTTCAGAAGGGTGAACGGCAAGGCGATCTTGCCGATTATCGGCGCGCGTCGTTCTATCGCTTTTTCTTCTCCGCGACCTCGAACGAGCAGCGCGGCGGGACGTCGGTATTATCGCATTTCTCTCTGACGCGTCCGCCGGTGATCTGCGCGACCAGCGTTTCCGCCACACTACACATTTCCGGGTGAGACTCGACAGCGGTTGCGAATGGGCAACCCCCGCTTTGGATGATGATTTTGTCTCCCTCTTTTACGAGTCGCGGAGCCCCGCCTAAGGCTTCCAACACTTTCGCCGCCGCCTCGACTTTGGCTAGAAGATTGGAACCCTGGGTGTTGGCGGGCATATGCGCAGCGGCCGCTTTGCGCCCGACTTCCCGCCCGACTTCCTTTAAGACATCTCCCAATGTTTCCGGCGTCATCCTCTCCTTCAGCACGCTCAACAACACATTGAGCGCCATGTCGTATGATTTGGGAAAAAGGCTCTCCGCCTCGGTCGTCAGCTCATACGCGAAATGGGGCTTGCGGCGCCCACGCTGAATCCCGCCCTGCTTAACGAGACCGTCGCGCTCAAGCGTGAGCAAGTGCGCCCTTACCGCGTTATCCGTCAAATCGAGCTCTTCGGCCAGTTCATTGACGGTGCGAGATTCGCTCCGCAGCAGGCTCACAATTCGACCGCGCGTGCTGTCAAAGAAACGTTCGCCAAGTTTCGTCTCCTTCATATCTCACCTCCTGACCAACAGTATAGCGCGCTCCAAGAAAAAACACAATAAGTCAAAATAGTTATTGACTTATTACTTAAACGGCGTATGCTCAAGACGAATTACGAATATCGCAAGCCGAATGTCTGACGGACATTCGATTCTTAAATCTTTAAAGGAGGGCATGAAAATGCAGTCAATAAGCATCAAGTCGAACGCGTCTCAGATGGCGGAAGTGGGTGTAAAAGCCGACTCCCCTGGCTATCAGGCCTATAGAATTCTTCAGTTCGGTTTCACTGTCGCGCCGATCGTGGCGGGGCTGGACAAGTTTTTCCACCTGCTTGTGAACTGGGATCAATACCTGCCGTCGGTCGTGAACAGAATGGTCGGCGGCCATGGGCATTCCCTGTTGTACATGGTCGGCGTAATCGAGGTAGTCGCGGGACTCGGCGTGTGGTTTAAGCCGCGGATCTTCGCCTACGTCGTAGCGGCGTGGCTTCTTCTGATCATCGCGAACCTGCTGATGATCCCCGGCTACTACGACGTCGCTCTTCGCGATCTGGGCCTGGCCCTGGGCGCGCTCGCGCTGGGCCGATTGAGTCAGGAATACTCGGATTGAGAAATGATACTTGCTATTACGAGTTTTTGGCGAAGGACAACTATGACAAATCATTCGGACCAGCCTCCATGAGCTTGCCAAAGAGCAAAGGGTCGGTTTCAATCGCGATGGAGAGGGTCATGGTTTCGGAACTTGCAAGGATAGCGCCAAACGACTTTAATTACTGAGCGCCACTCGAGATGTCGCCTCACATTCCGATCGCTTCTAGACATCGAGATAAAGAAGGCAATAAGATGAAAAAAAGAATATTTCTGAAAATGTCTTCCGCCGCGCTCGCTGGAGCCGCTTTACCCTATATGAACAGTTGCAAGAAAGTTGACGAATCCGTCGCGCCGCAAGGTAGCCAGGCGGCCGCAAGGCTCAAAAATTGGGCGGGAAATCTGGAATATAGCGCCGGGAACGTTGTCTACCCCGAATCGGTCGAGCAGGCGCAGGCGTTCGTGGTGAAGGCGGACAAAATACGAGCCCTCGGCTCGCAACATTGCTTTAACAAAATCGCCGACTCTCCGCATCAACTGCTTTCGACGAAGAACTTAAACAAGGTTGTCGCCCTGGACAAGGCCAAAAAGACGGTTACCGTCGAGCCCGGCATTCGCTATGGGACGTTGGGAGAATACCTGCAGGGCAAGGGGTATGCGTTACATAACCTCGCGTCCTTGCCGCATATTTCCGTCGCGGGGTCGATTGCGACGGCGACGCATGGCTCGGGCGTGAAGAATGGGAATTTAGCGACCGCAGTTTCCGGAATAGAATTTGTCACCGCCGCGGGTAAAGTGGTTACGTTATCGAAGGAAAAGGACGGCGACCAATTCCTCGGCGCAGTAGTGGGACTCGGCGGGCTTGGCGTCGTAACCAAGGTAACACTCGACTTGCAGCCAAGCTATCTAGTCCGGCAGAATGTTTATGAGAACCTGCCCTTCGGCGAATTGGAAAAGAGCTTTGAAGCAATTATGTCGAGCGGTTACAGCGTCAGCCTGTTCACGAATTGGCAGAAAAATAATGTCAGCGAAGTCTGGGTTAAGAGCATTATTGTTGAAGGAGCGCAGGCGGGCGCCAAGCCGGAGCTTTACGGCGCTACGCCGGCCAAGAGGAACCTGCATCCGATTGTCGAGCTTGCGGCGGAAAATTGCACCGAACAAATGGGCGCGCCAGGTCCCTGGCATGAACGCTTACCGCACTTTCGCATG
Source organism: Blastocatellia bacterium (assembly GCA_035714085.1). Lineage (GTDB taxonomy): Bacteria > Acidobacteriota > Blastocatellia > RBC074 > RBC074 > JAJVID01. The sequence goes on along the minus strand of DASTMP010000036.1, from coordinate 1,456 downwards.
AATTTCACGCCGAGCAGCGGCAAAGAGCTGCAGTCTGAGTACTTTGTTCCATTCAGCAATGCTTTCGCGGCTCTGAAAGCGATTAACAGCATGGGGGATAAGTGGATACAAGATCTTTTTATATCTGAAGTCCGAACCATTGCCGCCGACGATCTCTGGATGAGCCCATGTTACAAACAACCCAGCGTCGCCATTCATTTTACCTGGAAGCAAAACACCGATTCGGTGATGAAGCTGATTCCTGTCGTCGAAGAGCAATTGGCTCCGTTTGGCGCGCGTCCGCACTGGGGGAAATTGTTTACGATCCCTCCGGCGCAATTGCGATCCCGGTATGAAAGGTATGCTGATTTTCAGCGATTATTACGACAATACGATCCGAAGGGGAAATTCAGGAATGAGTTTCTTGATTTGAATCTGGCGTAACGGCGAAGGACTGTTACTTCAAAAGGCATAGCCCAATGGATCTTCAAATAGCAGGCAAAGTCGGAATTGTCACTGGCGCCAGCCGGGGGATTGGCCGGGCCATTGCGCAAACGTTGTCGAACGAAGGTATGCGCTTAGCGCTGGTCGCGCGCTCGCACGATCAGCTTGAAGAGCTGGCTGCGTCGTTGGCGACCGAAAGTATTGTTCAGGCGGCGGACCTCCGCGCGCCAGAAATTCCGGCCATTGTGGTCGCCGCTACGCTAGAACGATTTGGGCGGCTCGATTTACTGGTGAACAATGCAGGAGCAACGAAGCGGGGCGATTTTTTCAGCCTCTCCGACAATGATTGGATCGACGGTTTCGCGCTGAAGTTTTATGGCGCGATGCGATGCAGCCGGGCCGCATGGCCATACCTGCAAGCGAGCGGGGGGAGCATCGTCAACATCGCGGGGATCGGCGGTCGCACGGGTAGCGCGGATTTCACCATCGGCGGCGCCGTCAACAGCGCCTTGCTCAATTTTACAAAGGCGATGGCTGATCGAGGCGTGATCGATGGCGTACGCGTCAATGCGATCAACCCGGGGTCGATTGTTACAGAGCGATTGAAGCTTCGGTTGCGGACGCTGGCCGCCGAAAAGGGGGTTGAAGAGGCGGAGGCCGCGCGCGCGATGACGCTGGCGTCGCGTGTGGCGCGGTTCGGAGAACCCATTGAAATCGCGCGGGCGGTGGCGTTTTTGGCTTCGCCACAGGCCAATTACATCCAAGGCGCTCTCCTGGATATTGATGGCGGGCAGACGCGAACACTGTAACATCGTAAGGCGGCGCCGCTACGAGTTGTTGATCGCGCGCAACTTTTATTTGCGCGCTCTTCAGGTTACTTGAAAGACTCAGCTAATTGAAGAGCGTGCAAATAAAACCACTTTGCAATCAACACATTGATCGGCGCAAACCTGGGTACGCGTCGCTTCCAGCGCGCAGTCCTGGCAGGAGGCGCATTGAAAAGCAATTGGGCGAGTGGCCGAGACTGCACGCT
>DASTMP010000035.1:0-3052 GCA_035714085.1 Blastocatellia bacterium | reverse complement strand
GGGAAAACCTCGTCTGCCTGAAAAGGAAAATCCGTGCTATTGAAGCCGTACAAAATCCGCTCCCTCTCGGCTGGAGTCAACAAACTGACCTTTTCCTCGATTTGCCTTTCTACAACGGACCGGCCCAGGCCGGGCATTAGTTGGGCGAGGGTTTGCGTCGGGTCGGCGATGATTTTCTCCAGGGTTTCGCGTAATTCGCCCAGCAACCGCGAAACATTGCGCCTGGCAAAGCGCTGAGTGTTGTGAACGAGCGTCAGCCCGAGTTCTCGTCCCGGCAGGACAATCAGCGCGAGCGGGTAATTGTTTCCTTCAATCGAACGCGCGCTGACGACTTTCAATTCCCCGGCGTCTTCAGCGCTCACACTCTCGGCAGGGAAGTTTTCGAATGCGACAATGCTCTCGAACAGCGGCGTCCCGCGTCGGACGTCGCTCCACCCTTGCACCAGCGCCAGCGGACTGTATTCATAGCGCCGCCCCTCCGCCTGCCACGCCTGCATGCCCTGCAGCCACTCGATCACTCCGGCCCCGGCATCCACCCGCGCCCGCGTCGGCAGCGTGTTGATCAACAACCCCACTATCGACTCCGCCCACTCGAGTTCGGGCGGGCGGCCGGAGACGACCGTGCCGAAAACTACGTCCTGCCGGCCGGAGTAGCGACCGAGCAGCAGCGCCCAGGCGCCTTGCGCGAACGCGCTCATAGTCAGCCGGCTCCGCCGCGCCAGTTCATTGAGCCCCGAAGTCGTCGCCTCGGACAGATAAAGGACTTCGGCCGCGTAACCGACTTCCGGCTTGACGGGCTCGACGTCTTCGCCATCGAAAGGTAGTCGAGTTGGCGCGATGACGCCCGCGAGTGCGCGACGCCAAAAGGATTCAGCCTTTTTCAAATCTTGCTTCTGTAGCCAAGCGATAAAGTCGCCGAAAGCGCGCGGCGGCGGCAGCTGAATTTTTCTGTGTTGGCTGAATGCTTTGTAATGTATGAAGATTTCCCTTAACAACAAAGGCACGCTCCACCCGTCGAGCAAGATGTGATGGAAAGTCCAAATCAGTTCCTGCGCTTCATCCGCCAGACGAATCAGGCTGAGTCGCATAAGCGGGGCTTGCCCCAGATCGAAACCGCGCTCGCGGTCTTCTTTAAAAAAAGATTCCAGCCGTTTTTCTTGTTCGGCGGGGGCGAGATGACGCCAATCCTGTTGAGTGACCGGCAGCTCGACCGTACGGGAAATGACCTGGAGGGGTTTATCCGACTCCTTCCAGAAAAAAGAAGCTCGCAGGATTTGGTGTCGATCGACGACTCTCCGCCAAGCGCGGATGAACGGAGGCGCCTTAAGACGCCCCTGAAGACGGGATGCGTATTGATAAACATAAGGGTTATCTCCGTCAGTATAGAGTGAGTGGTAGAGCATCCCCTGTTGCATCGGGGTTAGCTCCAAGATGGTCTCGATGTTCTCTTTGTTCATTCGGAGGCGGCTCCTCTACCCTGGTTAAACGAGGATAGAAACTCGTCCAGCTCTGTTTGACTCAAGTTCGCATGCGGAAAATCTGAAGGCGTGTAATGGCTTTCCGCTTTCTGCTCACAGCAGGCCATCAGGTCATGGAAGGCTTCTTCGAAGAAGTCGGCCAGCTTACGGATCGTTTCCTCCCGATGGACATTCTCGCTGTATGTCCAATGAACGATCAGCCTCTGGTTTTCGACCTGCCCGCTAACCATTAACAGGTATGGGCGCGAGTTACGCTCGCTTACCAGACGGCCCAGGCTCTCTTTGGCTAAGCGGATAGTTCCATTGGTTTGTTTAGCGGCGGCGGTTGGCCCAATGTAATTGAAACAGACTTCGGCTTTTGGCAAGGCTTGCAATCGCGCGACCATATCATCGCGATGGCTCAAATATTTAAGCGCGCCGTACCCGATGCCGCCGCGCGGCACAGCTCGGACTTGTTTCTTAACCAGTTTCAAAGCTTCTAGCGCAGTGGCGGCGTCACTGAGGTCAACCAGCGCCGGGTAAATGGCCGTGAACCATCCGACTGTGCGCGTCAAATCAAGGTCAGGGAACAGGTCTTCGCGCCCATGTCCCTCTATGTCTACAAGGAATTTGTCATGGCCGCTCCATCGCGCTCCTGCTAACGCGAGAGCGGTCAAGAGCACTTCGTTCGGCGCCGCCCGAAAAGCTTTCGGGGCCTCGCGCAGCAACGCGCGGGTGTTCTTCTCGCTTAGGGTTGTAATCAAGGCGCTGACCGAGCGCTCGACATTGAGACCTCTGTCGAAATCAACCGGGAGCGGCGGCGCAGTCGCCCGCGCTTGATCCAACCAGTAATTTGCTTCACTCAATGACTGTTCGGAATCAGCCCACTCACTCAGCTTTTGCGCCCAGCGCCCGAAGGAAGCGCTAGGCGGCGGCGCCATCAACCGCTTCTCCCGACTCAACTGTTGATAAGCGCTTTGGAACTCTCCTAGCAGAATCCGCCATGAAGACAGATCGACGGCCAGATGGTGCGCCACCAGCAACAAACGGTTAGACTGTCGCGCCCCGAGTTTGATAAAGACCGCGCGGAAGAGAGGCCCTTCGGTAAGATTCAAACTGGTTTGGATCTCTTCGGCCAACGCTTCAATAGCTTCCGTCTGCCCGGCCACAGGTATGGCGGAAAGGTCTCGCGTGGTAAAAGCGGACGCGTCTTCCGGTCCGACTATGATTTGTCGCCACCGACCGTCCTCCTTGTTGAAACGAGCCCGGAGCGCGTCATGACGCGCAACAAGTTCTTCGACTACCCGGGCCAAGATCGCCGGACTAACCTTAGGCGGCGCCTCAAGCATGACGGCCTGGTTAAAGTGATGCGGCGCCGGTTGATTCAGCGCGAAAAACCACCGCTGGGCTGGCGTCAACGGAACTGTACCGGACAGATGCGCCGGTGGCGGGCTCTGCCGCGCCTGGATGGCGGCGGCCAGCTCGGCGACGCTCTGATGCCGGAACAACTCCGCCGGACTCAACTCCACTCCGCGCGCCCGCGCGCGCCCCACCACACGCATGCTCAAAATCGAATCTCCTCCCAACTCGAAGAA
>DASTMP010000034.1:0-3349 GCA_035714085.1 Blastocatellia bacterium | reverse complement strand
TGGCGTTGAAGCTGATCTTTTGATGAAGCGTTGGACAACCGATCTGAGCAAGGAGGGAGGTAATTCTATGATTCGAAAACTGTTGATTTCGATTGCGATAACGATTGTTTGCATAGCGGCTTTGAGCGCGAATGGATTGACCGGTGGCGGCAAGCCTGCCGACTGGTTGACCGACGGCGGCAACCCTCAGAGAACAGCATGGCAGCAGGACGAAAAGATTCTGACCACGGCCAATGTCAAAGACGTGAAGCTGCTGTGGAAGATCAAACTCGATAACCAGCCGCGCCAGATGCACAATCTGCTGCCCGCGCTGATCGTAGGCCGCGTGAATACAAGCCGCGGCCAGAAACAGATTGTCATAGTGACCGGCGTATCGGACAACATCTACGCGATTGACGCCGACAAGGGCGAGCTTCTCTGGAAACATCACTTCGAGACTTCGTGGACGCCGCCGGTCGGAGGCAGGGGCGCCGGGGTTTTGTGTCCCGGCGGCATAACCGCGACGCCGGTCGTCGGTCCTGGAGACGCGCCGGGCAAATACATTCTTTACGCCGCCGCATGGGACGGCACACTGCATCGCCTTGACGTCGCCGATGGCAAAGAAGTCGCGCCGCCCGCGATGTTCATGCCTCCGAACGGCAAGCCCTACGCGCTGAACCTCGTTAATAACGTGATCTACACGCACACCGCTCAGGGCTGCGGCGGCAATCCCAACATGGTCTATACCTACGACCTGGCCACCAATAAAGTCGGCTCATGGGGGCCGGCGGGCGGCGGAATGTGGGGACGGACCGGCCCCGCGATCAGTTCCACGGGCGTTATGTATACGGGCACGGGCGACGGGCGATGGGACCCTGAGAGCGGCATCTATGGCAACGGCATCATCGGCGTGAAGCAGAACCCGCAGACAAAGGCCGCGGAACTGGTGGATTACTACGGCCCCACCAACGCCGAGTGGCTCTGGAAACGCGATCTGGATATGCAGGTCACTCCGGCGATCTTCAATTACAAGGGCAAGGAGTTGATGGTGGACGCGGGCAAGGAGTGCGTGGTTTATCTGATGGACACCGAATCAATCGGCGGAGACGATCATCGCACGCCATTGCGCCGCACGCCGCTGATCTGCAACGAGGAGGTCAACTTCGCGTCGGCGGGCATCTGGGGATCGATGGCGAGTTGGGAGGACTCGAAGGGGACGCGCTGGGTGTTGACGCCGTTCTGGGGGCCTAAGCATTCGAAGTTCGAAGCGCCGATCGAAAACGGCCCGGTCAAATATGGGGCGATCGCGGCGTTCAAAGTGGAGGAGAAGAACGGCAAGTGGGACCTGGCGCCGGCCTGGATCTCGCGCGATATGAATCGGGCCGAGCCGCCGATGATCGCCAACGGGATCGTCTTCGCCTACGGCAGTGGAGAGGACACGAACCAGGCGGCGTTCGACATCGGGCTCGCGTACAACTCCGCGACGAATCGGATCAAAGGCTCGACGCACGCGGCGCTCTATGCGCTGGATGGGCAGACGGGCAAGGAGTTGTGGTCGAGCGGGGACCAGATCACGTCGTGGAACCATTGGGGTGGGCTATCGATGGCCAACGGCCGGGTTTACATCAACACCTTCGACGGCATGCAGTACTGCTTCGGCATCAAGAGCGATGCTGAAAACTCAACTCCGTAGATAAAGGGGCGCATCAATGAACAGATTTACCACGATGATCATCGTCAGCTTCGGTTGCGTCGTTGCCTGGGCGAGCGTTACAAATGCTCAAGGGCGAGGCGGCGCGGACTGGATGACAAGCAATGGAGATGCGCAGCGCTCGTCCTGGGTCAGGACGGACGCGAAGATTTCGAAAGAGACCATACAGAAGCCCGGCTTCCAGCTTCTGTGGAAGATGAAGCTCAAGAACGATCCCAGACAATTAAACTCGTTGACCGCGCCCGTGACGCTCGAACGATTGATAGGATACCGGGGATTCCGGATGCTGGGGTTCGTGGGGGGCAGTTCAGACAGCATCTTTGTGATCGACACCGACCTGGGCCGGATGGAGTGGGAGAAACAATTGACTTCCGCCGCGCCGGCGCAGGTCGCGTCGATTGAATGTCCGGGCGGGATGACCGCCAATGTGACACGTCCGACTTTCGCAGCGATGCCGTCATTGACTGGCGCTCCCGGCCTGGGAGGCGGTTTTGGACGCAGCGGTCCGGCGAAGAGCGCAGTCGGTGAGCCAGGCAAAGGAGCTGTGACGCTGGCGCTGATTGCGCGTGCTGCATCCGGGGCGACGCCTCGTCCCAATCCCGCTACCCCCCCGGGCGGCCAGTTTGGTCGCGGCGCGCCTAACCTCGTCTACGCTCTGTCGGGCGCCGGAATGCTGCGCCTTATGCACGTGTCGAATGGCGCTGATTACAAACCGCCGGCGCCATTCCTGCCGCCGAACGCCAACGCGCATGGCTTGATCGTCATTGATAATGTCGCTTATGTTGTCACTGAAGGAAGTTGTGAAGGGACGCCGAATGGCGTCTGGGCGCTCGATATCGCTACCGGTCAAGTCACGACTTGGAAATCCGACATTGCAGGTTTAGCCGGTCCCGCCTTCGACGCGGATGGGACGCTCTATGTGACGACCGCGAGTGGAGGTGAATTGCCCAACTCACTGGTGGCGCTCGAACCAAAGACTCTCAAGGTGAAGGGCTGGTATAAGGCAGGCAATCAGGAATTCACTTCTTCGCCTGTGATTTTCGCGTATAAAGGAAAAACTCTGATCGCCGCGACCACAAAAGACGGGCGCGTGCATTTACTGGACAGCGAGAGTCTGGGAGGCTCCGATCATCAGACGGCCCTCTTCACAACGCCGGCCTCATCAAAAGCGGGTGGGGCGGGGACTACGGCGCCGGGAGCGCTGGCGAGTTGGCAGGATGCGAGCGGCGCGCGCTGGATACTCGCGCCGGTTGTTGGCGCGCAAGCAGCCGATCTCGGATTCGCCGCCGCGAACGGCCCCGTGACAAATGGCGCGGTCGTCGCCTGGAAACTTGTTGAACAAAACGGCGCGCCGACACTACAACCCGCCTGGGCCTCGCGTGACCTGATCTCACCGCTGCCGCCCACGATCATCAACGGCGTGGTCTTTGTTACCTCAAGCGGAGAGTTCCGCTCGGGAGACGGCAAGATGACCGCGGCGGAGCGAGCGCGGCGTTCGTCGGGCGCGGTCCTTTACGCTCTCGACGGCGAGACGGGCAAAGAGCTGTGGAGCAGCGGAACGACGATCGCCTCCTTCGCGCGCGGCGCCGCGTTGTCCGGCGGCATGGGGCAGATTTATCTTACGACATACGACGGCATGATCTATGCGTTCGGTTTTCC
>DASTMP010000033.1:0-29419 GCA_035714085.1 Blastocatellia bacterium | reverse complement strand
GGTGAACGGCGGTTCTGACCGTCACCGGTTTCCCATCGAACTTGAATCGGCTGGTCAGCGCGCCCGTCCACAGATCGAGCCTTTGCTCGATGTCGGTGATGTCCTCAACCTGCGCTTCCCTGCCGCCGGATGTCATCAATCGAAGCGCGACGCGGCCCAGATGGAGCCGGTGCGGGTTCTCGCGCAGCCAGTTGTAAGCCTCGTTCTGCCCGTCGGAGCTGACGGCGTAACCGACCTGCCGTCCGAATGTATCGAACTGAACCAGGCGCAACGCCTTCTGAGATCCCACAGGGAGCGGCGCGCTATGCCATCCCCATTGCGACAACGTGCAGAGCGGCATCGCCTGTTCATAAACATCAGGAAAAGTCTGCAACCCCGTCACGTCCGCAGTGAACGCGAATTCGCCGTTGCCGACCGACAACGGCGACAGCTGATCAATTTGTCGCAACACGGGGTTGTGACGACGAACGAGCGCCGCGCGGTCAATAGGCGCAAGGGACGGCGTAAAGGCCGTCGGCCGCTCCGAGGCTTGGACATGCAACAGGCCTCCCGATGCGGCCAGCGCTCGTAGAAAATTGCGTCGAGATTGTTTCATGTTTTCTTTTCCACTATCGCAGAGCGGCGCCTTGAATTTAGCCGTGCGTTTATAGCATTGAGAAATAAATGCAATAACAATGTAGGGGCGGGTTTTCCCCGCCCCTGTCGTGATCAAGCGCGCGGGCGGGGAAAACCCGCCCCTACGTTGCGGACTGTGCCCCTACATTGTTATCGCATTTATTTCTCAACCGCCATCAACGCGCGGTAGAAGGCAATTGCTTCAATAGTTCCCTCATCTCGCTCGCCTGTCGCGCGTAGGCCGGATCGCCGGCCAGGTTTTTCAATTCAAAGGGGTCACGCGAATGATCGAAAAGCATGGCGCCCGCCTTGCCGTCGTCCCATTCGACGTAATGCCAGCGTTCGGTGCGGACGGATTTGCCGAGCTTCTCCTGATAACGCGTCACGGTGAATGCCGGATGATTCCAATTCGCCATCGGATTGCGCAGCAGCGGCGCGAGGCTGTGGCCTTCGATCCCCGGCGGGCGCGGCAATCCGCAGAGTTCGACGAGCGTCGGGTATAGGTCGAGCAGTTCCACTGTGCGCCCGGTCGCCCCCGCCTTCACCCGCGGGGCGGCCATGATCAACGGCGCGCGCGCGCCGACCTCGTATAGCGAGTAAGCCTTCGACCATTTGCCCTTTTCGCCAAGGTGATAGCCGTGATCGCCCCAGAAAACGACGATGGTCTTCTCACGCAGATCGAGCCGGTCGAGCGCGTCGAGCACGCGCCCCACCTGGGCGTCCATGAAACTGACCGAAGCGTAATAGGCGCGAATCATCTCACGGGCTTCCGTTTCGGAAGCGTCGCGGCCGATGAAGAGATCGGCGTTGCGTCTCGGAATGGAGATTTCGGGAAATCCGGGCGGCGCCGCAGGGCGCGGAGCGAAATCGGGCGGCAATTGAATCTTCGCGGGATCGTAAAGGTCGAAGAACTTCTTCGGCGCCGCCGGAGGGCTGTGCGGCTTGGCGAATCCGACGGCCAGGAAAAACGGGCGGTCTTTGTACCGCTCCAGATATTCAATCGCCCGAGTGGCCGTCCGGTAATCGCCGTTCGATTCCCCATCTCCTTCCAGAACCACAATGCGATCCGATTGCGAAGCGCGACTCGATCCATTCGCATTGGCCGCATTGGCGGTATTCGGAGGGCGGCGCGCGCCTGTGAAGCCGCGCGCTTCGCCGCCCGCAGTCCACGCGTCGGTGTCGTCTATCCCGCCGTGAAAGATTTTGCCCGTGCGCAGCGCCGCATATCCATTCGCCTTGAAGTGTTGGGGAAGCGAGACGAATTCCGGATGTTCTGCGCGAAACCATGTCTCGTTGTCCATCACGCCGGTCTGCGTCGGATACCTTCCGGTGAGCAGCGACGTGCGCGACGGGTTGCAGAGCGGATATTGGGCGTAAGCGCGCTCGAACCGCACGCCGCGCGAAGCCAGGCGGTCTATGTTCGGCGTCTTGATAAGCTGATTGCCGTAACAACCCAGCTCGGGCCGCAGGTCGTCCGAAGCGATGAAGAGGACGTTATAGGCGGGCTTCTCTGTCGCCGCCGCTGAACGCGACGATTGAGGCGCAGTAATAAGCCAGCAGAAGAGAGCCAGCAGACAAGTCAGCAAAGCGTATCTCATCTTACGTAAACAACGCTGAATCAGAGCGAGTAAGAGTGAGACAGACCGAAGTCTGTCCCACACTACCGTACTGCTTCTTATTCTTAGAAGAAGATCCTGATCCCGAACTGGATGTAACGTGAGTTGCCGCCTGGTACCCGGAGCACGCCGAAGTTCGTATCGTAGACCTGTCGCAAACGATAGAGCTTGTATCCCTGCAGCGTGGTGATGTCGAAGGAGTTCGCCGTCCTGGTCGCGAAGCCCTGCGGCACAGGCACATGGAAGAAATCCAACGGCAGCGCCCCATTCGACGACGTGCGGAAGGCGTTAATCATAGCCCGGATATTGGCCAGTTCCGTCGCTGACGGCGCCCGCCCGTTGGCCGCCGCCCAGGCGTTGTACTCATTCGTAGTAATTGGCACTTGCGTGGTTGTACTACCGATAGTCTCGGCCGCGAACTCGGCCGGCAAATTGGTCGTGAAGCCCGCGGTGCCTGACGAATTAGCCAGCCGCAAATCGGGATGGTTGAAGGCGTTGATCAAATCGACTCTGAAGTTGATCCGGCGCTTCCCTTCCTTGTCTTTGAATGGGAAAGGAAAATCCTTTTGAAACGAGAAGTCGAAATACTGTTGCAACGGGCCGCGCAGATCCAACGTGCGCGGCGCATTGCCCAGGCTGCCTTTTGCCGGACGCATAAACGCCGCAGGGTTGATGTATGGTTCGCAAGGAGTGACGTTGTCAGACGAGATGCCGAACGGACAATCTGAACTGAACAGAGGATTCTTCAGCGGCACGCCAGGTACGAGGTCGGGCCGAATAGTGCGATTGGCGCCGCCTAGCCGGTTCGTGTCGGTGATGAACGGCAGAAACGGCGTCCCGCCTTGTAAGCGGAAGACACCGGTGACAGCCCAACCTCCGACCACCGCGTTCATCGCTGCCGGCGCGCCGTTCAGGAAGGATCGTTTACGGCCGACCGGCAGGTCCCAGATGAAAGTCGCATTGAAATTGTGCTTGATGTCGAAGGTCGAGACGGCGCGGTCTGAACTGCGCGGCGCTCCGTAATAGACCTGCCCCTGAGTTTGGCCGACCTCCGTGATCACTCTCGTATCGGGTCCGGCGTCCGAAGATTCGTCAATTGATTTGCCGAATGTATAGTTCGCGGTGAAAGTCAGCCCCGAGTTGACGCGCCGGCGCAAGTCAATGTAGGCCGCATGCCTGATGCTGTTGGCAGAAGGGTCGAAGTAGCGGTTGAGATTTCCGAAGCCTAAATATCCGCTGAGCACGCTTCCTCGCGCCACGGTGATCGGGGCGCCGAGCAGATTATTGCGCCCCAGCGGATCAGCGAAGCCGGTGTCCGAGTTTATGTTTTGCGCTTCCAAAGCATCGACGAAGTCTATGTTTCGCGGGTTGATGTTCACCTGCGGCATATACAGGTGCGTCCCCTTGTTGCCGACATACGCCACTTCGATGACGGTGTCTCTGAGCGGCTCGAAGGAGAGCGAGAGGTTCCAGTTCTGCGAGTACGGAACATGCCCGCTGTCTGGCCCTGCGTCGGCGACTCCCGGGACTGCGATGCTGTTCAGGAAGAGCAAGCCGTCCGCCGGAACGCCCAGCGATTGGTCGAGCGGGATCCCCGTAAATCGCGGCGGGTTGCCAGACAGTCGCACTGGCTGGGCCGCATCGCCCGCGCCTATCGATCCGGCAGTGCTGGTTGAAACCTGGGTGAAAGTGCCGAAGTCCGGATTCGGCGCACGGTTATTGCCCGTCAGCGGAGCGTGCGAAATGCCGTAACCGCCACGGATGACAAAGCTTTTCTCTGTAAGCCAGCCAAGCCCCTTCGGACTCCATGCCAGGCCGAAGCGCGGCTCAAATCCCCAATAATCGACCGGCGAAATATAGCGGGAGCGTCCCCCGCGGCCGGAGAAAGCGAATGGCGGGATCGACGCTGACGTCGGGATAAAACCAGGAATCGGACTGTTCGTCGCTATTCCCAGTCCCGTGGCGATGGCCCGGCGCTGGGCGTCCGTTAAAGTCACACTCTGCGCCAGATCGGGCCGGAACACGCCCTGAAGATCATGCTTCTCTGTACGCGGATATTGGAGCGAATAGCGCAAGCCTAGATTCAGCGTCAGGTTCGGGCGCACCTTCCAATCGTTCTGCGCGAAGCCCGCCAGACTGTTCCAGCGGTAGTTGTAATCGAGCAGGAGCGGACGAACCTGCACCACATTGGGCACGCCGATGAGCAGGCTGGCCAGAGGATTCCCCCCAGCGCCCACAGCGGTCCCAAAATTGTTGCTTGTATTGACGACCCTGAATTCCCATCTTCCGCCGGAGGCGCCGAAGAATGGAACGACATTCAAGCGCGCGTGATTGAGATCGACGCCGAATTTCCAGCTCATGCTCCCGCGCGTCCAGTAGACGATGTCGTTGATGTTGTAGCGCTCTTCAACGTTATAGTTATTGGTGGAGCCGGAAGAGCCGATGTCGGCGAACGCGTTGTACCCGTTGCCATCCGCGCTGATCTGAAAGAGCGGTAATCCGCCCGCGGTCAGGCTGGGCAGCCCCAGTTCGGTGGCCAGGTTCCTCCCGCCCTTGATCGAGAACTCGGGCGAGAAGTCCTCGCTGAAGACTCCGCGCGTATAATTGAGCCGCAAATCGTTGATCAGCGTCGGCGAGAAGATATGGTTATCGGCGATCAGATATTGCTTGGCGTCGCCGTAAGCGGCGCTGTTGCCGTTGACGTCGCTGCCGAAGCCGCGAACGCCAATCGTAGGAGTGGTGGTGATGCGGAAGTTGATCTTGTTTGTCTTGGAGATGGAGTGATCGAGGTTCAATGTGTACCGCGTTTCGTCCTGCCGGACGAAACGGTTCACGATGTAGTTTCTGACCAGACCGGAGTTATCAATGAAGTAGGCGCCGCCTTGCGGCATGAACTGTAAAAGCTTTACCGCGGTCGGGTCAATGAATTCCTGTGGAATCTTGTTGCCGGGAAATTGCGGGTAAGTCTGGTTCGTGCCCCGAACGATGGGTATCAACCGTCCGGACGCGTCGCGGTTGAATTGTCGGAAGATGTCCGTGATGCCGCCGACAGAGTTCTGGCCGAATTGCGCCGCAACGCTCGTCGGCAACCAGCCACTTGGCGTCCGCACGAGGTTGCTGAAATCGCCCGCGCGTTCGGCGGCCGTAGGAAGCAGCGTAGTTGTCGTTATGAAATCCCGCCGGTAGCGCGGTTCATACGCGAAGAAGAAAAAAGTCTTGTCGTGGCCGTCGTAGCCTGCCGGCCCGAAGATTTTCTTGGGTAGCCAGACTGGGCCGCCCGCCGTGATCGAGACCTGGTTGTAACGCAGGCTCAATGGCGTGCGCGGGCCGCGGCCGGTGGTGAACGGCCCGGCGTTTGTCACCGGGTTGCGGTGATACCAGAGCGCCTCGCCGTTGTAATCATTAGTCCCCTTCTTGGTGGTGACGTTGATCACGCCACCGCCGGTCTGGCCGTATTCGGAGGAATAAACCGATGTCTGAACGGTGAACTCCTGCACGGTCTCCGGCGTGAAGCTGACCACCGTGCGCGCGATGCCGACGCCCGTATTGTTGACGCCGTCGGCCAGGAATATCGTGCTGCCGGGCCGCCCGCCGTTCACACTCAGGTTGAATCCGGGCACGGGCTGACCGGAGGTGACTGCAGGGTCTTCGCTGCCGGCGTCGCCCGAAACGTTGGGCAGCGTCACCGCCAGGTCGAGCACGCTGCGGTTGTTCAAGGGAATGTCTTGAATCTGGCGTTGGGTGACGGTTTGGCCCGTGACGCCGGAGGCCGTATTCAGCAAAGGCGTCTCCGCCGAGATGTTGACTGTCGTTTCGACCGTGCCCGCTTCGAGCGTCACGTTAACGGTGGCGGTGGACGCGGTGTCCACTTTGACGCTGTCCACCACGGCCCTCTTGAAGCCGGGCGCTTCCACCGTGATGCGGTACAACACAGGATCGAGCGAGGTTGCGGCGTAGGCGCCGTCGGTCGAAGTCCTGATCTGCTGCGACTGGTTGGCGCCGATATTCGTGATGATGACTGTTGCGCCGGAAATCACTCCGCCATTCTTGTCGGAGACCGTGCCGCTGATGCTTCCGCGATTGGTCTGCGCGATAGCGGCGGCGGCGCAGAGCATGATGGACAATACTACGGGTAATCGAATCGAGCTTTTCATTTGACTCCTCCGGTTTTCGGCGGTCTTCAAACCGTCGCAATTTAAGCGGAACACACGGACTGAAGCCTGCGCCTGACGACGCTCCGCGAACATTCCCGGCAAAGCGTGAATCGAGTTAATCGTGCTATTTGTCTTTTTCTATGTTGACGCCCAGAGCTTCATTGAAAGTCTGGCGTTTAAAGATGATTCCCAGCGGGACGCAATGTAGGAACTCATCTGGATGAGAACAAGCGGGAAATTTTCTGGCGCCCATTATTCCACGATACGGAATGGCGATTTAGCCGTTACAACAACTTGGCAGAACGGGCAATGGATAGATTGGGGCTCGGTGTTTCGCTTTGCGGAACGCTACTTTTGACCACAAAAACACAAAAAAGAACACAAAGACCGCAAAACAGATAGACAGTAGAGATCGAAAACCTAAAAACGTTTGTGTCTTTTGCGCTCTTCTTTGTGTCTTTGTAGTCCAGGTTTCCTTTGTCGCCCAATCAATGCGCTTTTGCGCGCGAGTTATTTCTTTTTGACTTCAACGGCGTAGACATGAGTCGCCCCATGCATGTTGGAGCGGAAGACGATCCATTTCATGTCCGGCGTGAATGTGACGTTCGGTTCGAGCGTGTAATCGTGCTTGGCCAGATTGACCAGCTTCTCGGCTTGCAGCGCGCCGTTCTTCGGAGTGAAGAGATAGATCCACTGGCCGTTGCCTGGGGCGGCGACGCTGTGTGGGCCTCCGCCGTCACCGGCGAAGAGCTTCCCGTCGGGCGAGGCGTTGAAATGCACCGACCAATGTTCGCGCTCCACTTTGTATTTGATCATTTCGCCGGTCGCGAGCTTGTGGCCGGCCAGCCAGAAGACCTGCGATTTCGGCGTCTGCAGGTCATACCATACGGTAAGGCCATCGGCGCTGAAGAACTCGTGCCCGGCGATCTCCATCTCCATATTTCGGGTATGGATCTTCGTCAGCCCCGAGCCGTCCGTGCGAATCGTCCAGATGCGGTCAACCTTGTGCCACGGCCCTTCGTGACAGAACATCAGCAAGTCAGGGTCGGTCGGCGAAAACTGCACGTGGTTGAGCCAGTCCGTGCTGTGATAAAAAGCCTTCACCTCACCGCTCTTGATGTTGATGGTGTAGAGCGCCATCGGCAACTTCGCCGCCAATCGCTCTTCCATCATCTGTCCCTTGCCCGGATAACTGTCCGCGCCCGCCGGTCTGGACGTCGATGAGACAAAGCTCCGCCCCCCTTCGATCATGCTGCCTGCGAGCAAAGTCTCGTCCGCATTGACCGCCAGGCCGGAGCCTGTGCGTAATTCAGCGTTCTTGACGATGGCGCGCGTCTCGCGCGTGTCGAGGTGAGTGGCGTAAACAGTATCGTCTTTGATGTAGAAGACCTGCCGTGTCTTCCTGCCGACCACCACCTGACTCGCGCGACCTTCGACCAGAGGCTCGACCTTGAGAGTCTTGAGATTTATCGTGTAGAGACCTGCCCGCGTTGTGATGACCAGCTTGTCGCCGCTCGCCGTGTAGCCGTTCTGATGGAAGTAAAGGCTGGCACCGCCCGAATCTTCGGTGAGCCGGATCACGCGATGGCCGGTGTCAGGATCAATCCATTCTCTCGGAGGGGCCGACGGCGGTGTGGTGGTTTGAGCAATAGCGTTGAAAGCTCCTGGGAGCGCAAGCGCCATTGTATGCGCGCTTCGATCAGCAAGCGATGACAGAACTACAACGAACACGAACGGAAGTAGAATTTGTCGCATAACTTTGCAAACGGGAAAATTTAGTACAGAAAATAAAGCTCAATTCGAGCCAGACTTCGCCGCCCGCGCTTTTTCGGTCGCTTCCTTGTCGAGGACGTTGATATCCACCTGTACCTGCACGATGTCCTCTATCGGATTCATATTCGAGTTGTAGCTAATGCCGAAATCCTTCCGGTTGATCCGAAAGTTGGCGCGAAACCGTCCGCGGTTGTTTTCGTAGAAGACCTGGGTGACTTCGACATCGAGTTGTTTCGTCACGCCGCGCATGGTCAGGTCGCCGGTCACGGTATAGGTTCGATCGCCGGTCTTCGTGATCTTCTTCGAGACCAGCGTGATTTGCGGATAGGTAGTGACGTCGAAAAAGTCTTTGCTGCGCAGGTGATTGTCGCGCATTGCGACTCGCGTGTTGATACTGGCGGCCTCGATGGTGATCTTGAAGGAGGAGTTTTCGATCTTCGCCGGGTCCAACTGGACTTCGGCGTCCCATTTGTCGAAATAGCCGTGGGCCGATATGAATCGCGCTTCGGCCACGAAATTGATCTGGCTGTGCGCCTGGTCAACTATGTGTGGCCGCGTTTGCGCAAATACTGTTGGCGCCGAGATCGTGGCCAGAAAGAGCAGAATTGGCGACAGAAATTTTTTCATGTGGTCCTCGTTGTGATCTGGTATTCGGTACAGTTGATGATCAATGCTGATGACGCGCGTACAGCCTGACGGGTTTCAGTTTGTCATTACACGCCGTTGATCTCGCTAATGCGCCGCAACCGGGCCCCTGGCTTTGACTTTCTTCAGAAGAAATATCAGCGGCACACAGATCAGACAACCAAGCGCGAGCCAGCGGAAATTATCGACATAAGCCAGTAGAGTGGCCTGTTTGATCAGAATTCCGTTCATTGCGCCGTAGGCCTGTTGCGCAGCCTGCGCAGCGCCCGTTCCTGCGCTTATTCCTTGCTGCAGTGAATTGATCTTCTGCTGAAAGGCGGGATTATAAGGCGTCAGGCGCCAGGCCATCGTCACCTGATGAGCCTGGGCGCTCCGGGCCAGCAAGGTGGTCGCGGTCGAAATGCCGATACTTCCCCCGAGATTCCGCATGAGACTGAAAATGCTGCTCGCGTTTCCGATCTGTTCGTTACGCAGCATTCCCAGAGCCAGCGTCGTCAGCGGCACGAAGATCAGCCCAATCGCCCCACCCTGAACTATGTTCGGCAGAATGATGCTGCCCTGGCCAATTTCCAGCGTCAGATTGCCGAACCAGTAACAGGTTATGCCGACCAGTATAAATCCGGCGGCTATCATCGCCCGGCTATCGATTCTGCTGATCAGAATACCGACCAAGGGCATGGCGATTACGGCGCCGAGCCCGCGCGGGCTTTGTGTCAGCCCGCTCAACTCCGCCGTGTACCCCATTATGCCCTGCAGGAACTGCGGCAGCATCGTCAACGGGGCGTAAACTACGATGCCCATGACCGTAATCAGGATGGTGCTGATCATAAAGTTACGATTGCCCAGCACTCGCAAGTTAACGATTGGCTCCTTCACTCGCAGTTCCCAAATTACGAAAGCCATGAGCGAAGCGACAATGATCGTGATCGCCCAGCGAATCCACGCGGCTTCAAGCCAGTCATCCTCCTGCCCCTTGTCGAGGACGACCTGTAAGACCGCCAGTCCGATGGCCATGAGCCCGAAGCCGATGCCGTCAACCCGGCCGGGCTTCGCGTTTTTGATGTAGGGCGGGTCTTCCAGAAAACGATGCATCAGCCACAACCCCAGCATGCCTATTGGAATGTTGATGTAATAGACCCAACGCCAGGAATAATTGTCGGTAATCCATCCGCCCAGCGTCGGTCCGATCACCGGGGCGACCACAACACCCAGCCCATAAATGGCCATAGCCATGCCGCGTTTGCTGGCCGGAAAACTTTCCAACATCACGGCGTTCGCGATCGGCTGCAATCCTCCTCCTCCCGCCCCCTGCGCTATCCGAGCCATAATCAGGATGGCGAGACTGGGCGCAAAACCGCACATCAGCGAGGAGATGGTGAAGATCACCACGCATGTCATCAAGAATCGCTTGCGGCCGAAATAGATCGCCAGCCATCCGCTGGCGGGTAAAATGATTGCGTTTGAGACCAGATAACTGGTCACGACCCAGGTCGCTTCATCATTGCCCGCCGCCAGGCTCCCGGCGATGTGACGGAGCGCCACGTTGACGATGGTGGTGTCGAGCACTTCCATAAACGTCGCCGACATGACGGCCAGCGCAATCAGCCAGGGATTATGGCGCGGGGTCCAGCTATCGGGCTGTGAGCCCTGTTCGGCCTCAGGCGACGAGTGTTCGGATGGATGTTTGAGAGATCCGGTGTCCGTGTTCATCTTTTTCTCTTTCCTCGGACGGCGCCATTGTTCATTTGACATTGACTTCGGGCACGACCGACATTCCGGGGCCTAGCGGGTAATTGGGGTCGGGGGTCTCTTCGAAGACTATTTTGACCGGAACGCGCTGAACGACTTTGACGTAGTTGCCGGTCGCGTTCTCCGGCGGCAACAGGCTGAAGCGCGCGCCACTTCCCGCCTGGATGCTGTCCACCTTGCCTTTGAAAGTTTTACCGGGATAGGCGTCCGCGCTGATTTCGACCGGCTGCCCCGGCCGCATATTGGTCAGTTGCGTCTCCTTAAAATTAGCCACTACCCACATCTCGTCCGGCACGATCGTCAGCAGCGGCTGGCCAATCGTGAGTAGCGCCCCTTCTTCGACGGACTTCCTGGTCACCCGCCCGGTCTCCGGCGCGTAAATTTTTGTGTACGAGAGATCGAGTTCCGCCTGGGCAAGAGCGGCTTTCGCCTGTTCAATGTCAGCGCTGGCGGTATCGACCCGGGCGCGGGTAACGGCGATCTGTTGCGGCGCGGAATTGGCTTCGGTCAAACGACCGGCGGCCTGGCCTACCAGGGCGCGGCTTTCGTCGATCTGCGAAGCCGCCTGTCGCAAATTCTCTTGTGCGGATCTTTCCGCCTCCTGCAACTCGACGACCTGCGATCCGGCCGCAGTCAGGGCGGCGCTGGCGGCGTCAAGGTTCGACATGGCGGTCCGGGCCGTCGTCGCGGCGTTATCATATTGTTGGCGCGATACTTCGTCCTTCTCGAAAAGTTGTCGGTACCGCTGCGCATCGGCTTGAGCGCGGGTGGCTTCAGCTTCGGCGGCCGCCACCTTTGCTCTTGCCTGATCGACGTTGTGTTGCCCGGTGATGATCTGGGTATGGGCGCGCAGCGCCTGGTTCCGCAGCGATTTCAGTTGCGCCTCCCGCGACGTCACGGCGGCATGGGCCTGATTCAGCCCAGCAGAAGCCTGTTGAACATCCGCTCTTGTCGTGACACTGGTCAGCTCGACGCTGAGTTGCGCCGTTCTGTGTTTGGCGATGGCCGCCTGCAAATTGGCTTTTGCCTGCTCAAGCCTGTTCTGATAATCGCGCGGATCGATCTCGACCAGCAGATCACCCTTCTTGACGCGTTGATTATCGTCCACATGAACCCTCACCGCGTAGCCGCTCACCTTCGGGCTGAGGGGAACAATATGGCCTTCGATGAAGGCGTCGTCGGTAGTCTCATGAGCTCGGCTGTATAGATAGAGATGCAATCCGTAACCCAGCGCGAGCAGCAGCAACAGGGCCAACCCAACCCTGGCGGCCGGCTGCCTGAAGAATGGTTTCCGCTCACTGCCTGGTTCACTCGATGAAACCTCCCTCCCCCGCATAGATTCCTCTTTGTTATCCGCTTCCCGCTCCATGACACCGGGAACGGCCGTGGAATCGGTAGTCGCTGACATGTTCTTCCTCCTCCGAAAATGGACAGGGTTTACAGGATTTTTTCAGGATTTACTTCGATCATGTGAATCCTGAAAAAAATCCCTTAAATCCTGTCTATTGCCATCTAAACCTTTCAGCCGCGCCCATGGCCGCCGCCAGATTTATACGCGCCGCGTTGTACGCCGTCAGCGCAGCGATCTGAGCATCCTGCGCATTTGCCAGTGAGGTCTGCGCATTCAGCACCTCAATGTTGTCACCGACCCCGGCGGCGAAACGGTCGCGCGACTGCTGCAATTCGCGCTCAGCCAATAACACTTCCTGTTCGGCTGCGCGCGCCTGCTCGATAGCCGCGGTCAATGTTTGAATGGTCTGCCTCACATCCTGCTCAACCTGGTCGCGAGTGTCCTTGAGGCGCAATTCGGCCTGTACTTCGCGGCTCCTAGCTGATTTGATCTTCCCCCAGGTAGCTCCGCCGTTGAAGATCGGAATGTTGACCTGCACGCCGACGCTCCGTGTGGGCAGCGAAATGGTATTCATGCGCGTCCCGCTGCTGCCGTAGGCGGCGACGAAATCGATCGTCGGATAAAGAGCCGCTCGTGCGGCTTTGTATTCATAGTCGAGCCGCCGGACCTGTTGAGAGGCAATTTCGATTTCGACGCGATCCTGCGCCGCCGATTGCAGCGCTTGCTCGATGTCAGGGGCCGGTTGGCCGGCGCCAGTCAGCGAATCGATCAACAACGGCGCGCCGCCGAGCGGCAGACCTGTGACGCGGAGGAGTTGGAGCATGGCCGTCTGCTCCGACGTCTCCGCTTGAGCCAGCCTCACCTGCTGCTCGGCCACGCGCGTCTCCGCACGCGTTACGTCCACTCCCGTTGCAACCCCGGCGTTTTTCTGATTCCGCGCTAGCGTCAACAGGCTGTGGGCCAGTTCAAGATTGGCCTGCGCCGTTTCCACGCCGCGTTGCGCCCGCAGTGTCTCCAGGTAAGCGAGAGCGGCCATACTTGCCACCTGCTCCCGCGCCAGTTTGATCTCCGACGCGGCGATATCGACATCTGCGCGAGCCGATTGAAAACGCCGGATTGAACTCAGGCTGAAGATCGTCTGCGCCAGTTGAAAACGAGCGTCGAAGCTGTCGAAGGGGCCGATAAAGCTTGAGCCGATCGGGAGCAGGCCTGGCCTCAGCCCCTGGGCTGCGATGTTGACGGTATTGTTAGACTGGGAGGCCTTAGCCGAAACGTCAGGCATCAGGGCGGCCAGGGCTTGCAGTTTTCTTCCTAAAGCCTCGCTGCGGCGTTCGTCGGCCAGTTTAGTATTGAGGTTGTTTTCAATCGCTAATTGAATCGCCTGTTCCAGACTCAGTGTCGTAGCGTCCGGCGCCCTCTCCGAGCCAGTCTGCATTTGCTCCTGGCGCTGCATGATTTTCTCGACGATGGGCGCAATCTGCGCCCGCGCCGTCTGCCCTGACAGCGGCGTCCAGATCAGAAACATGATGACTCGAAGAGCCACTTGTGATTTTTTCAACCGATCGTTTCTCATTTATAGTCCTCTTCTCTCTTCGGTCGAGACAACAGGCTGGCGGGCGCCATCGAGGTCGCCGGGTGAACAGACAGGCGATCGAATAGAAAAGCTAATACCTGTCGGACTCACCGATAATCAGAAGATCGGCAGTGTCTCCGCGCCTCGTTCTATTAGCCTCTCAAGGTTGCGCTGCCAGGTAGCTTCCGGGAACCGCGCGAAAACCGATGAGTATTCGATTCCATCCGTTGATCGCCACTACGGCCATTGTCAGATTGACCAGTTCCGCATCGGTGAACTGCCGGCGAACGTGTTCATAAACTTCATCTGGCGCGTGATCATCGGCCACGAGCGTCACGGCTTCGGTCCAGGCCAGGGCGGCCCGTTCGCGTTCGGTGTAGAATGGCGATTCGCGCCAGGCGTCGAGCAAGTAGAGCCGCTGCTCGCTTTCTCCTCTAGCCCGCGCTTCTTTCGTGTGCATATCGATGCAAAAAGCGCAGCCGTTGATCTGCGACGCTCGTATCTTGACCAGTTCGATCAATGACGGCTCAAGGCCGCAACTTTTAACAAACGCTTCCAGCCCGTACATCGCCTTGGCCGCGCCAGGGTTGACTTTGGCGAAATCAATACGTGATTCCATATCGTCGCTCCTTCGTTTGAATTTCATATTTCTCAAGTTCGTCAAGCCGGTCACGTAAGACCGCTGGACGACTCTTTAAATCGCAAGCAGGCGGCCAGACCGGGTGAAGTTGAAAAAAATTATGTAAGCCTATGACCGAAGAAGAGATTGGGGCTAGAGCTGATGCGGCTGAGGCGATAGCCGGCGCGATATCTCGATTTCGGCGCGACATCTCGTGTCGAGAGTAAAGGCAGAGGCCGTCTACCGCGCCATAGCTTTCCTTTTCACAGGAACTAATTTGACGGACAATTGAGATTATGGAAGCAGAGCCCTGTAAATCTGGAACTGATTCTATGCTCCGGCAGTATCGGGGGCTGCTGGAAATCACGGAGGTGATCGCGACACATCGCGATCTGTCATCACTTTTCCATGACCTGGCGGAGCGGCTCAGTTTGATTGTGCAATTCGATCTACTGGGATTGTCGCTTTACGATCCGGCGCGAAATCTGATGCGACTGCGTTTGCTTGAAACGCCCGCGTCTGATCTGCCCGCGCCGCCGGAAGAATTTCCGATTGAAGGTTCGCTGGCCGGCTGGGTTTGGCAAACGCAGAAGCCGCTGCTGATCGCCGACGTGGCGCAGGAATCCAGCCTTCCGGTAGACATAATCCGCCGTCACGGATTCAAAAGCTGCTGCGCCCTTCCGCTAACTTCATCGGCCCGGCGGCTCGGCGCGATGGTCTTCGGGAGCCTGCGTCCCGAGCGCTATGTTGAAACAGATCTCGCCTTTCTAGAGCAGGTGACAAAGCAGGTGGCGGTCGCCATAGACAATGCGCTCAACTCGGAGCAACTGGCGCGGGAACGCGACCGTTCGCAACTCCTGCTCGAAGTGAACAATGCGGCGGTCGCTACGCGCGATTTGCGAGAACTGCTGGCCGCCACCGCCGCTTCGCTGCGCCGCCTGATGCGGCGCCAGTGTATCGGCCTCTTCCTTTACGATTCCGAGAACGAGCGGCTACAGATTCATGCGCTCGACTTTGCGGAAGGCACGGGGACGGTTCGTGAAGGCATGTCGATGCCAGTTGAAGAGTGCCCGGCCGTGCTGGCGTTGAGGGCGCGCCGGCCCGTTCCGGTGTCGCGCCGGGAGATCGAAGAGCAATTCGATTCCGAGTATGTCCGTCGCATGCTTGATGATGGTGTGAAATCGGGCTGCGGCTTTCCGTTGATCGCCCACGGCCGGCTGCTCGGAGCGCTGGGAGTACTGAGCCTGACTGAGGAAACGTTTCCGCCGGAAGAGATCGAATTGCTCAAGCCCATCGCCGACCAGATCGCCATCGCCGTCGAAAACGCGCTCGCCTTCCAGCAGATCGTCGAATTGGCGAACAAGCTCACCGAAGAGAAATTCTACCTCGAAGACGAAATCCGCACCGACCACAACTTCGAGCAGATCATTGGCGAAAGCCTCCCTCTCAAGCGAGTGTTGAAGCAGGTGGAGACGGTGGCGCCGGCCGATTCGACGGTCCTGATCATCGGCGAAACCGGCGCCGGTAAGGAACTGATCGCCCGCGCCATTCACAACCTGAGCGCGCGCCGCGAACGGACGCTGGTCAAGCTCAATTGCGCGGCGATCCCGACTGGTCTGCTAGAGAGCGAAATGTTCGGCCACGAGAAAGGCGCATTCACAGGGGCGATGGCGCAACGCATCGGACGGTTTGAACTGGCGCATCGCGGGACGCTCTTTCTGGACGAAATCGGCGACATTCCCTTGGAATTGCAGCCCAAATTGCTGCGAGTTCTGCAAGAACAGGAGTTCGAACGGCTCGGTAGCTCCAGGACGCTGCGCGCCGATGTGCGGCTGGTGGCGGCCACCAATTGCGACCTCGCGCAGATGGTCAGTGATAAACAGTTTCGCAGCGACCTCTATTATCGGCTCAACGTTTTCCCGATCACTTTGCCGCCGCTGCGCGAACGCGGCGATGACATCGTGTTGCTCTCCAATTATTTCGTTCAGAAGTTCAGCCAGCGGTTCAAAAAGAAGATCAATTCTATCGGCCAGCGTTCGCTCGATCGACTGCGCGAGTACACATGGCCGGGGAACATCCGCGAACTTGAAAACTTCATCGAGCGCGCCGTACTGCTCTCCGAAGACGAAACTCTGACCTTCGACTCGCCTTTCAACCAGAATCGTGAACCGAACGGCCGCCCCACTGCAACATCGTCTCAACCTGCCTTGCTGACGCTCGACGAAATGGAGCGCGACTACATCATCGAAGTCATGCGCCGGACGAATGGGATGATTGCCGGCAAAGGCGGCGCGGCGGAGATCCTCGGACTTCCGCCTTCGACGCTCCGCAGCCGGATGAAGAAACTAGGCATCAAATAGCCCCCTTAAGCTAGCAGAATGGCGATTTCCGGTATTCTCTCCGACCATTCCTTTTCGATTTCGAGATGGAATCGTCCCAGAAACGAACATCCTCGGCTCGAAATCTCATACGACCTCCAAATCAAGCCAAATATTTCAAGCAGTTAGATCGACAGCATCCTGGCACAATCTTTGATCATTCAGCCCGGAAAGATAAAACAATCCACCCCTTCTCTGAGCATCGATATATAGAAAGTCGCGTGAGTTAGCGCCCGAAGAGGAGATGATGTCATGACGAACCTTTGGCAAGATCTACGCTACGGCGTACGAATGCTGCTTAAGAAACCGGCCTTTACGCTGATTGCCATCATCACTCTTAGTTTGGGTATTGGCGTCAACACCGCGCTCTTTGCCGGCTTCAATCTCCTCCTGCGCCCGAATCCTATAAAAGATCCTGACACTGTAGTCAAAATCGAGCGCCAGAGCGAAGACGCCGGCCGCAATTTTTCGTATCCAGGTTACGTTTATTACCATGACCATGCGCAGACGCTTTTAGACTTCCTCCCCACAATTGAAGAGAAATTTCTGTTGAGAGAACAGGCTTCGGGCGTTGAGCCATTGGAGATCAAAGGGATATTCACTTCCGAGAACTATTTGTCCGCGCTCGGCGGCAAAACGATACTCGGACGCTTCTTCACACAGGAAGAGAATCTCGTGGAAGGGCGAGATGCGGTGATCGTCCTGAGCCATTATTTCTGGCGCCAGCGTTTTGCCGGAGACTCGAATATTGTAGGTCGTACGCTGCTGCTTAACGGGAAGTCTTTTACGGTAATCGGCGTCACGAGTCCGGGTTTTGTCGGACTGCAAATTGAGATGCCCGACATCTGGTTGCCGTTGATGATGCGCGCCGATAAGTCGACGCTCCAGTTCGCAGGCCCAAAGTCTGAAGACAGAGACTGGTTCGGCGATCGGGAATTTCCATGGTTGAGCCTGCATGCGCGCCTGAAGACCGGCAAGACCATAGCGGAGGCGCAGGCGGAAATGGCTTTGCTGCAGGACCAGGGGCCGCGCGCCGCCGAGGCCTCCGGGCCGAAAAAATTCATTGGCGTCGCGCCGGCCTTCAGCGCCGGCACGACAGAATCATTCTGGACGACAATGGCGATTACGCTGGGCGCAAGCGGGCTGGTGCTGCTGATCGCCTGTTCCAATATAGCCAACATGCTGCTGGCGCGCGGGGCGGAGCGAGCCTCAGAGATCGGTGTGCGGCTGGCCGTGGGCGCGAACCGTTGGCGTGTGATCCGTCTGTTGTTGACCGAAAGCTTTCTGTTGGCGGTCGCCGGCGGCGCAACCGGTATTCTGCTCGCGCGGTGGAGTGTGGAGTTGCTCTTTCCATGGGTGTTCGCCCGTTCGAGCGGAAGAATCTTTGCTAAAACCGCGCTCAGTCTTTCTCCAGACTGGCGTGTGCTGGTCTTCGCGATGTCGCTGTCGTTGCTCAGCAGTGTGGCGTTCGGCCTGGTCCCCGCTTTGCGCGCCACACGTCAAGACTTAATTCCCACGATCAACGGAGGCCATTCGGCGTCTGGCGGCCGCATTACCCGTTCCTGGCTGCGCAATGGATTGGTGATTGCGCAGGTCGCGCTTTGTTTTGTCCTTCTGATTCCAGCAGGCTTGCTGCTACGGGCTCTGACAAAAGTGGGCGACGTCGACCGCGGTTACGCCGCGAATAAACTACTTGTTGTCGAGTACAGTGTGAACCTGGTCAAGAAGGGCGCGCCCAGCGCGCAACTGTTCCGCCAGCAATTGATGGCGCGTTTGGCGGCCTTGCCAGGCGTGCAATCGGTTTGTCCCCAGGCTGACTCGGACGGACAGGCGCGGATAATTCCGCTGGACAATTTAGGCCAGAAGGCGCCCGGCAAGCAGTTCGATCAGGTTCCATTCCAATGGGTGACGGCAAATTACCTTGACACTATCGGAACGCCGCTCATTCTCGGGAGAGGTTTTACGGTGGAAGAAGTGGAGTCCAAAATCCCGGTTATCATCGTAAGCCAATCAACAGCGCGCATCCTCTGGCCGGACGAAAATCCGCTCGACAAAACTATGCGTGTTGAACAACTGATGGGCGACGATAGTGTTTGTGAAGTCATGCATGTCGCGAAAGTCATCGGCGTCGCGAGAGATAACCAGATCTATCGCCCCGGCCACATCCCACCGTTGTTTTTCTACGCGCCGCAGCCCGCATTTATAGATGAGTATCGCCAATTGCTGGTGCGCGCCGTAAGTGACGCAGCCAGCCTGAAAGAGCCGGCGCGCAAAGAAGCTTTCGCGTTGGAACCAGGATTGATTCTCACCATAGGAACGATGGAATCGGTTTTCGGAGAAGAGTCGCTCATCAATAGCGCCCGTGTAGCGTCGGAGCTTGCGGCGGCCCTGGGCAGCCTCGCATTGCTGCTCGCGGCGGTCGGACTTTACGGAGTGATGGCGTATTCCGTCGCGCAGCGGACGCGCGAGATCGGCGTCCGCATGGCTCTGGGGGCGCAGGCCAGCCAGGTGCAAATGCATGTGATAGCGCAAGGGATGAAATTAGTCCTGATTGGCGTCTCGATAGGCCTTCCCATTTCAATGGTGGTGTCACGGGTGATGAACAGTATGCTTTTCGGCTTGAGCGCAAGGGACCCTGCAACGTATGTTGGGGCGGCGGCGCTGCTTGCAATTGCCGGATTGATGGCTTGCTGGATGCCCGCACGACGGGCGGCGAAGGCAGACCCGATGATCGCATTACGACGTGAATAGTCGCGACTTTTCCCTTTCCATCATCGAACAGGTTCTCAAGTTCCACACTAGAGCCTCAATCAAGTTCACGCCACCTTCATGCCGGACACCACCTGGGCAATAAGCAGGTTATCCCCAGATTTATCCCGAAAGTGGTACGGGCGGCTGCGCATCAACGTGCGACGATCTGCAATCTCACCAATTTCGCGCCAATCGAAGCCTGCAAAGCGATCTAAGAGATGTGGTGAAGGAAATCGAGCACACCAAGTGTCGACTCGTAGGGTGAAACGTAATCGACGACATCTTTCACTTCGGCGACAGCGTTCTTTGGGCAAGCAGAAAAACCAGCGAGTCTCAACATAGGAAGGTCATTCCAGGAATCGCCGATCGCTGCGACCTGATTTAGCGGGATCCCGAGTCTCTCACAGACTTTTCTCAACCCGAAGGCCTTATCGACCCCATGCGGCGTAAGATCAACGGCAGCGATGCTTTTAGTAATTGTCACTTGAGGGAGATCGGATTCAAGCAATCGAGCATAGATATCTGCGACCGTGGTTCCGGGTTCAGGATAGACGCTAAAACAGACCTTCTTTCCCACCTCTTCACGATAATGCAACCCGTCAAGCAACTTTATTATCATTGCCCGATCGACCGGCTCAGCCAAGGATTCCCAGCGATCCGTAGCGGGCGAATAGATGACGCTCCCCCCCTCACAGACGCATGGGACGCTGGAACGGGATAAGCCCAGCGCCTGAGTCATAGCCTCGACGTAGGGGACGGAGCGACCTGTGCATAAGGAGAACCCGATGTTAGATAACTCTTCCAGTTTGCCCTGCAGCGCATGGAGCGCTGAATTATCGAAAGGCAGGCCCTTTCCCGGAATCAAACAACCTTCGTTATCAGAAAAGATGATCTTCACTTGCATATATTCTCGGCGCTGCGGAATCGATTCGCGCGAGACTACAGCGGCGGGCAACGTTATAACGGGCTTGCAGGATCGGTCAAGTATTGTCTCCAACTGTAGATGGCTGAGTCGCTGTTATTGCGGCTGTTGACAATAAATCTCTCGACGTCTCCGTTCTTTACGCTCTTCTTCAAATTACCGATCAGGACGCTGGCGGCCTGATAGATGGCCAGCCCCGACCGAACCCATTCATTTGTACTGGTTTCCGAGAAATGTTTATCATCATAAATTTGAACCGACTCCCAGTTCAGGGCGAGGTTGGCCCGAGCCTCCTCGGCTCTCTTCCCGCTGAAATAAGCGATAACGCAGATCTCCGGGCGCAGATTCAAGAGATCGAAAGCGAGACCGAGAGGGATGATATGAACGTCCAACTCATCCGCATTGCGATCGAGTTCCAGATCCAAAAGCTCGCCCTTGGTTTCGCTGGAGGTCTTGGATGCCACTTTCCTGCTCTCCATGGTCTCCTCAAACTTTTTTCCCGGAGAAGTCTTTTTGATCCTCTCCCATTCCGATTCCGTGATTGTCTTGATCTGACCTGCATGATTTAAGAATGTCTGCATTTCGAGATGTAATAGACGCACCCATTCCCGCCCATAATCGATTCCTTCCAGCCGAATCCGGTTCCGTGCTTCTTCCAAAAACTCCGTGGCCACGATCCTGAAGATATGAGCCCGCGAGAGCGGATTCAACTTGTCATTGAACATTCCTGCCGGCAGCGCGTGATAAAAGCCGGGGTAAGTTCCCACTGTTTCCGATCGCTTGACATACAACAATCTATATTCGCCGGAAGCCTCCTCTCTGTAGCAAATTACACATGAGATTCCGAGACCCGAAGCTCGGACCGGTTTATAGCGTCCTTTTCTCTCCGCACTGGAAGCAACATTCAAGTGGAAGATGGTACTAGCCAGCTCCATCGCGTCTTTACTGGTAAGCGGGAACATCTGGTTGCGCCAGCTAAGCAGCTTTTCCGCTCTTCTAAAATCTTTCCGCTTCTCTGCCATAAAAGCCGCCGTAAGCAACGACTCTTCAATCAATGCATCATGGGTGCGCATAATCTGGCCATATTTCGCCCGCTGCACGTGCAATCTGAAAGTACCTTGCTCCGGGTCGAGTTCCAGCTTATCGAGACAATGATTCCAACCTTTCTCCTGTTCGGCGGCTTTAACGTCAAGATCGCTCTGCCTCAACGATTCCCTGCAGGCCCGGATATTCACCAACTGGGTATTGAGACGTAACCGTTGTCGAGACTGCGCGACATACGGCGGCAGATCTTGATTACCATCCAAGATCTTGCCGCTCTTGACATTGCCGTCGTCCCCTAACCAACGATTGACACTGATCGGGATGGGCAGAAAAAAATATCCCTGCATCGAATCTCCTGTAGATTCGTGATCGCTGTTGATATTCTTCCGCCTCAACTTTCTCATCTCTTTCAGTGAAAGCGCCCTCAATAATTCCTGATCCAGAAAGCCTCGGCTCCTGGCGGATTTACGCCATTTCAAATAGACTTTCTCGACGTGCCTGATCGAACCCTCATAATAGGAGAACATCTCGTGAAAATATGCCTCGTTCTTCCCTCCTCTTTCCAAGAGGTCATTGATGATCGTGGTTGCCGATCCCCCGCCTGCTCCCCATTCCATAATCCGATGAATGGAGCTGAAATAAGCGTAGATGGCACAAAGAGCCATGACGCCAATGGTGGTGACGAGCGTGACGGCGATCGAGACCAGAAAAGGCCATGAGAAGATGTAATTTTTGACCGGCTGGCCGGCCAATTGATTGGCAACATCCTGTTTATTGCCGAAGAGGTTGATCAGCGAGAGCATGATGACTAGAGGAAAGCTGCAATATTTCACGGCCATCTTCCAATTGCGGCGAGTTTGTGACGCGGCGTTTTCTGGCATCTGCAATAGTTTGAATCCATACCATCCGGCCGTAAAAAAAGCTTGACCCAGCCACAAGCAGAGCACCCCCCAATATGCCACGCCGATCAACACGACAATGATCAAAGATGTGGCTTGCCGGTGAAGTGGGTGCTGGAAGAAAAACCAGTTTCTGACGAATGGCAGTTGACGCCAGAGGCCGAAGACCGCGGCGATGATCAGAATGAGAGCAATCATCGCGCCAATGTATATTTTCTTAGCCGGCATAGTATTGCGTTTTCGAGAGCACGTCCGGGGTCCACTAGCTATTTCCTAACCCAGATGTATAGCAGAGAATGTTGGAGTGTTAGAGTAACGAAAGGCAATTATCAATTTTACGCGATGAAGTGGCGGAAGCCCAGGGAAAAGTTGAAGCCATAAGTTTCGGGGTAAGCAAAGTTGCTCAGGAATCACCTCTACTTCTCGTCCTGTTGCCCCGCGATTAAATACCGGAACACTTGACTGAGAGATCCCCCCTGAAGCAATAATCCTTATTGATTAAATTCCAAGTATCCCGGAAGCCGGCTTAGTTCAACAAAGAATTCGTGTGGCGCGGAGCGAAGCGGAGCCGCCACACGAATTCTTAATACGTTAGACGTCTTTCTGTTGTATTCGAAAGGGATGCACAGATGAGAAGAAATATTTTCCTGACTTTACTTCTTTCGTCATTAGTTAGTTTGTCGCCGTTTGCGCTCATCGGTCGAGCTTGCCAGCGAGTAGTCCCCATTTCACTTGACGATATTTTATTGAAAGCAGACGCGGTGGTTCGTGCTTCTGCAGTTGAGTACGTTAAAGCGCCTGTAGGCGACATTCGAGAGCTGAACGTACCTAGTGGGGTGTCAATCCGATTTAAAGTCAACGAAGTTGTTAAAGGGCAGGACTTGCCTCAAGAACTGGTAATCAATGGGTATCTGACAGATTTTGATGACTTCAATGATCGCCCTGTCCCGTATGATTTTGTACGTCCAGGAGGCAGACATGGAAATTGCACTGCTTACGCAGTATAAACGAGGAGCTGAATTCCTTTTGTTTTTGAAAAAGTCCGAGGGCAAACTTTCACCATATTGGGATGCGCTATCACCTACGAATGAGCAACTTCGTTCAAATACTGATCCCTGGATTTCCTGGGTAAAGAACCGTCTTAAGACACTTCAAAGTGGGAAAGGCGAAAATAAAAGTCAGGCGCAAACCCAAGCTTTGGACCTGAAGGTGATCACCAAGGTTCCCTCAGTTCACGCCACCTTCATGCCGGACACCGCCTGGGCAATAAGCAGGTTATCCCCAGATTTATCCCGAAAGTTGCGAAACCCTTCGGTTTTGATCTCGCCTATACTGTTTCGACACTTCATCAGCGGTTCACTTGCGTTCGTCTCCCTGATCCTTACATGACGTGATTGATCACGCCTTTTCCCGTAACGCTCACCACGATGGCTCTTAACCAAGGCGGCTTACGGCTGTTTGAAGCCTGCTCCTGCAAGCCGGCTTCGGAGGGCATACCTCCATCTCTAGCGCAGCATCGCGTTTGATGTAATCTCTCGCGTTCTTGATGCGCCTTCGCCAACAGTATCCGGAGTTCCGAAGGGACAAGGATAATAATTAGTTTGAAATATCCGCCGCGCAGCCCGGTTCCATCCACCGTAGGCGGCCTGCCAACCCGGCGTTGGCGAACGTCTCTTCAATTTCTTTG
This sequence comes from Blastocatellia bacterium, assembly GCA_035714085.1. Classification (GTDB taxonomy): domain Bacteria; phylum Acidobacteriota; class Blastocatellia; order RBC074; family RBC074; genus JAJVID01. The sequence continues at coordinate 5,643 of DASTMP010000033.1, read as the reverse complement.
CGCGTCTCCGAAAAGTGCGCCCACCCTTCGTAATGCAAGGGGATAATGTCGGCGCCTGCGAAGGCGCGAGCGGCTTCCACCGCCTCTTCAGCAGTGAAGGTGAGATGCGCTGGCCCCACTTCCGGGACCCGCGCCGCTCCCATAAATAGCGCTGCGGTCCGAACGGAGAAGCGCCGGCTGACTTCGGCGACGCCTTCATACCAGACCGTATCGCCGGAAAGATAGATCGCGCTGCGCGGGGATTCCGTTAGGGTCAGTATGAACCCGGTGACTGGACCACGATCTCCTCCAACCGGCCCATGCCTCGCCGGCGTCCCGGTCACCCGCAAAACGCCGCCGTCTCGAGTCGACAGGTCGATGCTCTGCCATGGAGTAATACCGATGGCATTCCCGCCCAATCGTTTTGCGCCCGCCTCCGTAGTCAGCACCGATCCCGCATTCTTAAGCAGAGCGCGCCCCGAGTGATCGAGATTATCGAAGTGATGGTCGTGGCTGAGCAGGACGGCGTCTATGCGGCCAAGAGACTCAGTCTTCAGCGAAGGCCCCATAGTTTTATGTAGCGTATAGAGGCCAGTCGGATACTCTTCGCCCGCGGGGTCGAACGTCGGGTCGGTCAACAGCCGCAGTCCGCCGAGTTCGAGTAACGCTGACGGCCCGCCGATATACGTAAACTTCAGATGAAAATCATTCATGATATAGAGCCCTTTGCGCAAAATAAGACCCAGATCAATTTGCGATTGCGTGTATGGGAAAGTGGCGCGATCTCCGATACGGAGTGGGCAAGCGCTTAACCAAGACCCTCGATGAAACCACGCCGCCAGCTTGGGTAGATCGGGCGCCACCCAAGATCCCGCTTTGCCTTGGCGTTCGAACCGCCGCGAATCTTTGTCATCATCGATACGCCGCCGTCGCCGATCACATGCTTTGCAAGCCAGACCGGCGCCTTATAGGGCGGTTTAGCGCCCACTGCGTCCGCAAGCGCCGGCAGCCAGGTTGAAACGGCCGCGGGCTCGTCGTCGACGATGTTGTAGATCCCGGGGTCACCGTGCGAAATCGCGGCTACGGTCGCACGCGCCGCATCGTGTACGTGGGTGAACGACCATACGCCGGCGCCGTCGCCGACTATCGGCATCCTGCGTTTCCGGACGAGTTCGACAATCGGGCCATCCTTCGCGATCGAGGTCCCAGGTCCGTAGAAGATTCCATATCGCAGCGCAAGCGCCTGCAAGTCCACGGTTCTCCGCACCGTGTCCTCGAGATAACGGATTGCCGACAATGTCTGACTGAAGCTGGCTGGCGGGTTCGGGTCGAGCTCGTCTTCCTCGGTCTTGACTGGTCCGCCTTCACGGGCAAACGGCCACCCGCAGAAGCTTTGCGCAATGAACCGGCGCGTTCCCACCATGCGCGCCGCCGCAAGCATGGTCTCCGTAACCTGAGTACGGAAGCGGTTGGTCAGCGCAAACTCTTCGTCGAATTTCTTGAAGTTACCCGCGCCGACGAGGGCGGTAAGCTGATGGATGATCACCTCTGGCTCGGCCCTCTTGATAGCCGCTGTCAATTCCTCTTTGTTGATCGCATCGCCCAGGGCGACCTTTGCGCCGATGTCCTCGAGCGCTTTGGCCTTCTGGGCGTCGCGGACGAGCGCTACAACTTCGTATCCATTTTTTATCAGATGAGGCACGAGGAACTTTCCGACCGCCCCTGTGCCGCCTGCAACAAAAACTCTCATCGCGATTGCCCCTCACATGGAGTCATACTTTAAATTTGGCGTTAAATTTGCCATTACATTTGCTCCCGATGGAGCCTCCTCCTTAGGTAATATTGCAAACACAAGACCACAACTCGCCTGGATCCAAAGTTCCCAAAACTTGCCCCAAATTTAAATGTTCCCGCCAGACCTGATGCGTCGCCGGCCTGGCTTCGATACGAAATATCGCGTCCAAGGCGAAATGTCGTCGCGAGAGTCGTCCGCTTACCCAACGGCGAATTTTGTGGTCAACGAGCTTCTGCTTCAGAAGTGGAGATTTACTCGACTTCTGCCACTTCTGCCACTTCTGCCACTTCTGAATGATAGGCGCCAGTTTGGACTTATGCTTGCATTGAACTGGGTGTGACCCAATGACCATTCGCATTTCACAAATTGATGAGCCCGAGAAAGGGAGAGCATTCCTTCGCGTCGAAGGGATACTCCGGTTAGAAGACGCAGAGTTACTCGAACGCCTCTGCCACACTCTACAAAAACAGTCGGAACGGCGCCTGATCATCGATCTCTCCTTTATCACTTTCCTGGACAGCGACAGCGCGTCGGTCTTGTGCCGATTGAGGACACAGCCGGGAATCGCGCTCGATGGGATTCATCTCTTTACCCAGCAGATGATCGAGGGCCAGGACAAACGAGATAGAAGCGGGAATGAGGGAAAAGAAGAGAGACGATGACCAGTATTCAAAAGGGAGCAAATGAGATTTGCGAAAGCCATCTTCATGATTGCAGGTGTTTGGGGTCTGCGTAGAGCAGACTTTAAGAGCTAACCGTCCGGATAAGGCGGAGCCGCGATGATTCTACTTGCGCTCGGCTTTATTCATATCAGCTAGCAAGTCTCTGGCGATCTGGCCGACAATCGTGGCGATGGGGCCTTGATACTGCTTACCGCTTAAGGGGCCTCTGATGGGCCAGAGCACCTCGCCTTTCGCGTTGACGAGCCTGACGGTCGCTGACACCTGTTCGGGGCGCGTCGTCGTTATCTTCCCTTTCAAGACCGCATCGGCCTCATCGCGATTGGCCGTCAAAGTAAAACGCCGGTCCGAGCTGAACGCGGCGGTCAATTGATCGCTGAACTGCTTGCTTATCGAATCGTCGCCGAACGGATCTACGTGAACTTTTTTGACAGCGATCAGCGAAGCGCCGTCCAGGGCTAGTCTTTCGTCGCGCGTTTCGGCGATTAGTGGCGCCGAATCGTCCAGTCGTCTCCGCGGGGCCGGCGCTGGACGTTTCTTCCCGCCGCTATGCGCCGGCGATGTAGAAGGCGCGGGAGACGGCGTCGCAGGGGGCTCTATCGTGTGAGGGGGAGTGTTTATGACAGCTTTATCTCGCAGCGAGCCCTCGCGGCCGCGCCAGTAATAGATCAATCCCAGCGCGACTATCATAAGCGCGGCGAATGCCAGCCCGAGGTTCCACCTTAGGCTTCGGCGCTCACGCCAGAGATCGCCTGCGGCTAAGCCGAGTCGCCGCAAGTAGAGCGCTGCCGCCCTGCTCAGCCGTGTCTCGCGGTAACAGAGGTCAATCGTCGCGCCCGCCGTTTCGCCATCGGCGTTCTTGACCATGGAGAATGAAATCCGCTGCCCGCTCTCCAAGACGATCGCGCTTCGCCGAGGACATCCCATTTCCCGAGATTCGTCCTGATTGAGCAGATACGTGGCGAGCAATAGGCCGTCGGCCGAGCGAACTTCGATCAACTCGTCATTTTCCCGCGTCTCGAAACGCGCGCGGCTCGCGCGATTGAGGTCGAGGCGCGCGCGTTCGCTTCCATCGACGATGACGCGCAGCAGGCCGGCGGCGACCGTCTTGCGCCGCGACGACCGCTCAGCGAGCGCGTTTTTGACGGCGGCCAGCTCCGCCTCGTTGAGTTGCGGCGCGCGGCGCCCGCGCCGTGGCGGCTTGCGGTCCTGATCATTGTTTCGGTCTTTGGCCATATAGAAATAGGGCGTAGTGAGGCGCTCGGCCGGCGACGCAAAATTTAAGCTGGCGGCCAGACGCGCGAAGCAATCCGGGTGCAGCGCAGCGTGAAAGCGGTTGACCTCGATGGCGTGCTCCCTGTCGGGATCGGAGCCGTCGAACGCGAGACGGTGGATCTCTTCGATGACCGGATCGAGGCCGGCAGGGATCGCGCATTCCGTGCTCCAAGGGGTGAATTCTTGCAGGCATTCTCGCGCCAGTTCGGCATACCGACCCGGCGTGTCATCGGTCTGAAACCGCTCTTCGCCGCGCGCGCCGCGAATCGCCCGGAGCCGGTCGCCAAAGCGCTCTTTCAATTCTTTCATCAGCCTCCCCTTGCGCGAGCGATAGTAATAATCGTCGCGGACTCTCCCGGGATCCTGCACCAGGACGTTGTACATCTCCATCGTCTCCGCCGTCGAGTAATTGTGCAATAAACGGCTCAAGCCCAACGTGACGTAAAAAGAGTTACGCCTGACGGTGATACGCACCAGATGTTTGATGAAGTAAATGAGCATATCTTCCTCGTCGGGGGATTTGCCGTCGGGAAATTGCTCGGCCTGCAGCTCATAAGGCTCCGACTCGACGTACACGAGGCGCTGCAGCAGGTGAAGTTCGCCTACGCTGACCTTGGTCCGAAAACGCTCGGCGCGCGCCGCCCGGCCCGTCGGCTTGTAATAGAGCCTTTTGTCTTGCGCCGCCGCGGCGACCTCCAGCTTGGCGAAGGCCTCGGTGGCGATATTCAGCGCCGCCTCCTTGTCGCCATGGATGAAATAAGCAAGCTGGAAAGCCCGCGCGATCGCCTCCTCCATCAGAGCATTTCTTTCCATACCGGTGTGCGTCTGGTCATTGATCAGTGGAACGCCGCCTGAGAAGCGGCGCGCAAAGTATAGCCGCTAGCTCTCGCCCGAGCGTGGCATTTTCGGAATTCAGGAAATGCCACGCTCGGGCGCCGTGTCCTGGCCGTAGATTCCGCCGCGTTGTGAGAAAAGTGCTCGAGCAAGCCTGGGGTTCTCCAGGCCATAGTCGGCGTTTGGATTCGCAGGCGGCGCCGAAGTAGGCAAGGAGATCGGTCAGAGCGTGAATCTCAGCAAGGGAAAGGCGCTCCAATTATTTTTCGATGGCAACGGTGGAGTGGGCAAGGTCTTCGAATTCACACTAACTACCACTAAGTAGCGCCGAGTCGCCCACAGTCATCCACAGATCAGGGCGGGGCGGTTTGGCTTGAATCCGCCGCGCTGCCCGCGATTCTCAACTTAAAATCCAGGAGACAAGCTGAAGAAGTCAAGACGAGAATTTCTCAAAAATGCGGAAAAACCTACATAATTACTATTTTGCCTTGTTCTTTAACATGCCGGGCGAGTTCCATTTGATGACGTGATAGACGGCCGTCGTCTGCCCCACGTTGCGGATGCTATGCATCTGGTTTGCCGCTTGAAAGATGACCGAGCCTGGCCCGACGCGTTTCATCTGGCCGTTGACCATCGCTTCGACCGTTCCTTCTTTGACGATAATCAATTCTTCGTCGGGGTGTTTATGGGGTGGATGAGGAGTCTCGCTCGGATTGAGTGTCGTCACGTGACATTCAAGCTCGTCGAGTGTGGCCGTCGGCGCTTGAAAGAATTTACGCGTTGAACCGACCTTCGTCGGCTGCGCTTCGATGGCGTTCCAATCGAAGACTGACGACCCCATCAATGGTTTTTCAGTTTGACCGGCCGCGACGATGGCGAGCGTCGCGCAGACCGTCAACAGGGCGACTAACGAATCTCTCTTTGTGATCATAAAGCGACTCTCCTCAGAAGCCCCCCGCCGCCTCCGGCGGCGGGGGGCAAACTTTTCCTAAAACCGCCAAATGGCGGCTGTCTCAATTGATTTTCAATTGGCGGCGCCGCGCAGTTTGATCTCAGACTGCCGCCTGCTTGGCCTTAAGT
>DASTMP010000032.1:0-25762 GCA_035714085.1 Blastocatellia bacterium | reverse complement strand
AAAAAAAGAACCTCGCGCCGTGGGAGTGCGCGAGGTTCTTACAGGCTTAGAAGTAAAACTTAGCCGCGACCTGCATCACGCGTGGAAAGTTCCTCTGAATCTTAGGCAACTGTCCGAACGTGCTGTTATCGATGTTCGTATCGGGGCCGGGGCGAATCGCCGTATTGGCGACGTTGAAAGTCTCCCAACGAAGCAGGAACTTGTAGCGCTCGGTAAACGCAAACGTCTTGGAGAGAGCCATGTTCAACTGCGGCTTCTGTGGCTCACGGATGTCAGGGAACCGATCCGGAGTCGTTCTCACATTGAACCCCGGAAACTTTTGGTAGCAACTCTTGTCATTGTTGAACCAGTGATTCTCATCCTGGTCAGTCGCCTGCCATGTGCCGCAATTGTTTCGGAGATCAGGCCAGCCGACCGGGTTCCCGTTGACGTAAGTGAGGGTCCAATCCATGCTCCAGTTGTTGAGGATCGCGCCGCCCGCCCGATTGTGGACGTTGAAGCTGCGGCCTTTGCCGACGGGCAAGTCCCACTCACCGTAAACCGCAAGGCTGTGGGTCTTGTCCGTGTTGTCCAACTCGTAGATCGGATCTTCACCTGTGATGTTCCAATTGTTCAAGAGGTGGTTCTGCTCGTATGCCTTGGCCAGAGTGTAAGACAGGCCGAACGTCAGGCCGCCGCCGCCGCCGAGCACGCGCTTCTCTATCTTGAGCTGCATCTGGTCCGAACGGTACCGTCCGTTTTGAAGGAGATTGTTGGTGACGTCCCCGAAGAGCGGATCCGGCCTCAACAGGGTCTGGGAGCTGATCGTACGGCTGCTGCCGAGACCGGTGTTCGCCGGAAGGATGCCCAAAAACGGATTCGGCAGTTGGCGATTCAAATAGCTGTTATCCGTGAAGCCTATACTATTGTCCGCAAGACTCCAGCGGTTCATGTTGTAGCCGTAGTTTATGTAGATTTGATAGTTACCTGTATAGGAAGCCTCCGCCAGAATTCCGTGCGGCAATTCATGCTGGAATCCGAGGGAGTATTGATAAGTCCGCGGAATCTTGAAGTGTGAAGGATCGAAACTGGCGCCGCCACCGACACCGGTCGCCAGCCCCAGGCTTGAGCCGCTTGCCGCTCTCAGTCCATTCGGGAATGGATTGATCAGAGAAAACGGCCCCGTCAGACCTGCGGAAGGCGTGATGCCGTCCAGCGACGAGGTATACGGAGTCGACTGGTTGAATCCGGGAGAGACATTGTTTTGGGTTGGCGCCTGATAATAGACGCCCGCGCCGGCGCGGATCACGGTTTTCTCAAACATCCTGTATGCGACGCCGATGCGAGGCGCGATGTTGGTCCAGTCAGTGTCATAAAGCCTCTCGGGCTGGCCATTCACGCCGGCAAAGAGGTAGCCGCCCATGAGTTCCGCGGGCGGAGCCGGGTATGGGTACTTGTCGTTGGGGTGCGTGGCGTCGTAATCCGCCTTGACTTGTTTCCAATTGGCCAGAACCGCGTCGCTGTACGGATTCTTGGCGGTGGTGTCCCAACCGCGAGCTCTGCGATTGAACCTTTCGAGCCAGGGGATCTGCACGTCGTAACGCAGGCCCAGGTTCAAGGTCAGCCGGGAGTTGACTTTCCAATCATCCTGGACGTAGATCCCGAAATAAGGACGGCTTTGATAGAAGGTGTCATTCCAGTCAATGCCGCCGCCGGCGGGCGTGCCAAGCAAGAGGCTCGCTATCGTGCTCCCATCCGTTCCACCTTGGCGAGTGTCGGGGAATTGCTGTGTCCAACTCGAGTTGAAGTCGAAAGTTCCAGTTCCGAACCCGGTGTTTTGGGATCCTGTCGCATAGTAAAGGAGTTCGCCGCCGAAGCGCAGTGTGTGTCTGCCCCGCGTCATGGTCAGGCTGGGGGCGAGATCCCACTGGTTGTTAGTGCTCCAGGTAAACAGATCGCCTCCGACGGAGGCGAACAGGCCAGTGAAATCGCCCACCTGAATCCTGGGCACAGATTTCAGATCCGTCGAAGGCGCCGTGATCATCTGCGTCATGCCGACGTCCTGAGCCGTCAGATTGAAATCGGTCCAACGCGGGAAATAGCTGGTGAAGCGGCTGTAAGACGCGCGGACGTCCAGCAGTGTGGTCGGCGAGATCACGTGAGTCCACGAGATGATGTAATTCTGATCGGTGCGCTGCGACCCCACGTCGCCGCTGCCAGCCGGCGGCCCGAAACCGGTCGAGTCTCGATATTCCTGGCCATGTTGGAAAGTGAATGTGAAATTAAGTTTGTCCTTTTCGCTGATGATATGGTCCCAGCGCGCCATCGGCTGGTAATAGTAATATTTGCCGACGTTCCCGCCGTTGACGAAGTTGTTGTTCAGCTTCATTTGCAATCCGCCGCTCGGGCTCGGATAGTAGGAGAGGAGCTTCTTTCCGATTGGGCTGAGGCGGTCGGCAGGAATGACGTTCCCGGGGAATGGATCGCGGACGAAAGTGCGCTTCGCTCCATTCTTCGTGCAGAACGCGTCCGTCTCTCCAGGCTTCGATCCGCACATATGCGTGGTCAAAGGGTCGTAGATCTTGATACCGAAATCGCTGAAATGCTGTCCATCCTTCAGCAAATCGGGCGGCACGCTTTGCAGAGTGGGGAACCCGATTCTCTCGATCCAGCCTTCGAAGCTGGTGAAGAGGAAGTCTTTGTCCTTGCGAATCGGTCCGCCGAACACCCCGCCGTATTGATGCTGGTTGTGCTTGGGTTTGGGCTGGCCTGTGGCGTTGTTCTGGAAATAATTCGCGTCGAAGACGGCGTTGCGGAAGTAATCGAAGACGTTGCCGTTCCAGCTGTTCGTTCCCGACTTGAGAGTGGTGTTGACCACGCCGCCGCCGAAACGGCCGTACGACGAGTCGTAGGTGTTGGTCATCACCTTGAACTCCTGCACGGCTTCGACGTTGGGCGCGACCTGCCACGTGCCGTTGTTGTCGCTGATCGGGGCGCCTTGGAGCAGAAAGAGGTTTTGTCCGGTTCGCGCGCCGTTGATCTTGTAAGAATTGTTCACGTCCCACCCGCGTGTGCCGGAGAAGCCGGTCGGGCCGAAGGTCTCCTGCGTAAAGACTACTCCGGGAGTTAAAGCCAGAAGCATGTATGTCTGGCGGCCGTTGAGCGGAAGCCCCTGAGTCTTGACCGGATCGAAGACCAGGCCGCGGTCCGCCGAGCCGGTCTCTAGCGTCTCCTGCTGGCCCGCCACAACAACCGTCTCGTTCACCGCGCCGACTGTCAGTTGCAGCGGAAGATTGAGCTTGTCGGCGATGCTCAGCGTGATCTTTTCGCGCTTCAGCGTCTGAAAGCCGTTGGCCGTCACTTCGATGTTGTAGATGGCCGGATTGAGATAAGGAATGCTGTAGCGTCCTTCGGTGGTCGTCTTCACTTCCTTGGTTTCATTGGTATCGACCCGGGTCGCCTTGACTATCGCATTGGCGACCGCCTGGCCGTTTTGATCAGTCACCAGGCCGCTGATGGTCGCCCGGAAGTCCTGGGCAAGTCCGACGGTGGCGCCTACCAGGAGCGCGAGCGCAACGCGAATTATTCGTGTGATCATTACAATCTCCTTCCTTAGATTCTCCGCCGAGCATATTCGGCGAATTCATAATTGACGGGTTTTGAGAACTGAATCGGTAGGTTCAGCTTTTCCCCCAGCGAAGCTGACAGTGGGAGCGACGCTGGTGTGAACCTCCAGCGTTGCGTTTCCTCGTTATTGTTCCAGTTGAGGTTTTGCTTTAGATTGACTTGGGCTTACAATCTCCGCCTCTCTTATCAATCTAATTTCTAATTTGCTCCCTGTTATACGCGACAGTGCGCCAAGCGTAGTGCAGAAGTCTTTCCGAAGCTTGAGATTTGGTTTGGTAAATTTCTGGGAAAATTTTGGCCGAGTTTTGGTAAAGTTCTTCCATCCCCTATGAATCAATCAGACAAGCATTTATATGAATTTGGGCCGTTCCAACTGGATCCCGCCGACCGCATATTGTTGCGCGATGGCCAGCACGTCCCGCTGACCCCGAAAGCCTTCGAGACATTGCTGACTCTGGTCGAAAATTGCGGGCGCGTGATTGATAAGGACGAGTTGCTCAAGAAGGTCTGGCCAGACACGTTTGTTGAAGAGGTGAATCTGGCCAAAAACGTTTCCTACCTAAGGAAGGTTCTGGGCGGAGAAGAAGCCGCGCAATATATCGAGACGATCCCTAAAAGGGGCTACCGCTTTGTCGCAAGCGTGAAGGATATTTGCGATGAGCGCGCGGGGTCAGTGTGGACGCGGACTGTGGATGCGCGCGTCATTGACCTGGAAGAAAGAGAGAAGGTCAACTCCGATTCCGTTCCGGGGTTGAGCAATGGGCCGATTGAGCTTGAGAAGCTCGCTCTGCAAACCAAACCACGCGCAAGCCGTAGGATGTGGTTGGCGATCTTGCCCGCGCTGGGATTGACGCTTGGAGTCGCAATCTGGGCGATGTTTTTTAGCCCGGCCAAGGAATCTCCAACTCCGTTTTTGAACATCGTCCCGTTCACCAGTTTTCCGGGCCGGGAAACGCAGGCCGCTTTCTCGCCCGATGGCAACCAGATCGCCTTTGTCTGGGATGGCGGGAAGGGAGACAACCCTGACATCTACGTCAAGCTGATCGGCGCCGGACAGCCGCTCCGGTTGACGACGCATCCGGCGGCTGACACGCATCCGGTCTGGTCGCCCGACGGTCGTTACATCGCATTCCTCCGCCAAGCCGCTGAAGGCAGCGGCTTCTATTTGATCCCGGCTCTGGGCGGCACTGAGCGTAAAGTGGCCGATGTATTCCCTTACCGAGACCCTTTCCAGGGAAACAGCCAATACTACTCGCCGGACGGAAAGTTTCTGGCGGTAGCCGACAAGAATTCACAGGAAGAGCCGCTCAGCATCTACCTGGTCTCGATTGAGACCGGGGAAAAACGGAAAATGACCGCGCCCTCCGCGGGCGCCGCCGGGGATTCTTATCCGGCCTGGACGCCAGACGGAAAGACGCTGGCCTTTCTTCGCTCTTCCAGCCGAGCGACCACAGACCTTTATCTTTTGAGCCTGGACGGCGGCGAGCCAAGGCGACTCACTTTTGATAACACTTCGATCCTGGGCTTCGCCTGGACTTCGGACGGTCGTGAAATCGTCTATTCCTCAAGGCGCGGCGGCAGCATCTATAGCCTCTGGCGCATCCCTGTCGCCGGCGGAACTCCCGAACGCTTGCCGACCATCGGACAGAGCGTGGTCAGCCCGGCTGTTTCCCGGCAAGGCGACCGCCTGGTGTATACCGAGACCCTGGACGACCAAAACATCTGGCGCCTTGAATTGGACGCTACGGGCCGGGGCGGGGCCGCGACGAGTTTGATCTCTTCTACGCAAGGGGATAATGGGCCTGACTATTCGCCCGACGGCCATAAAATCGTCTTCGCCTCCAACCGCTCTGGCGGCTTTGGGATCTGGGTTTGTGACAGCGATGGGGCTAATCCGGCTCAATTAATTGATCGCGGGCCTTATCTGACCGGCACGCCGCGCTGGTCTCCTGACGGTCGATGGATCGCGTTTGACTCGCGCTCTAATGACGCCGGTCGTGAGGGCGACGCTGACATCTACGTCGTCAGCGCCGAAGGCGGCCAGCCCCGCCGTCTCACCAGCGAGCCGTCAGAAGATGTCGCTCCGAGTTGGTCACGCGACGGAAGGTGGATCTACTTCGGTTCTTCGCGCGGCGGCGCCATGCAAATCTGGAAAGTTCCCGTCGAAGGCGGCGAGGCGACGCAGGTGACTAAACAGGGCGGCTTTGAAGGCTTCGAATCGATGGACGGCAAGCAGTTATATTATGCGAAAGGCCGCCTTGCCCCGGGCATCTGGCAGACGCCAGTATCCGGCGGCCCCGAGACGCTGCTGCTGGATCATAACAAAGCCGGCTATTGGCGCTTTTGGGCGGTGGCTCAGAAAGGGATCTACTTTGCCACGGCGAACGAGCCTGCTCGCCCGGTCATCGAATTCTTCAATTTCGCGACACGCAATGTGACGACGATCGCCACTTTGAACAAGCCTCTCTCGCCCACGGATCCTGGCCTGGTTGTTGCGCCGGATGGACGCTCGCTCCTCTTTGCTCAGATGGATCAGAGTGGCTGCGATCTTATGTTAGTGGAGAATTTTCGCTGAGGCGTTCGATTATAGATCTACTCAATCACTGGCCGTTTGCCATTTGCCGCAACGCCCTACAGGCCATTGCCCCTGTGTATTTCCCGCCGTCAATCGCCATCTTGCCATCGAGGAAGTCGCCTCAGGCCGCTTCTGCATTTGGCATTTCGCTGGGATGGCGTTTCAAATACTCTAGCACTTCCGCTGTCATCTTCTCGATCTCCGCCAGGTAGCCGCTCGCCATATAGCGAAAATTTTCCGGCGATTCGACCTTTCGCATGTTGGCGACCAGGCGGCTGAAATAGGCGATGCGCTCTTGCGTGCATTCGAGTTCAACATCGTTCCGGATCATTGCCATTCCTCCAAAATAACTTCGACAATTCCGCGCAAAGTTTTGTCTCGTTTTATCTGCCAATAAGAAATGAATTCATCAACCGAAGTATTAGAATGACGCGCGAGATAGTAGGCCGAGAGAAGCTTAATGGACAAGTTCAATCAATGGACGTTTTCCATTTGCCGCAATGCCCTGCCCGCCATCGCCCCTGTGTATTTCCCGCTGTCGATGGCCAGCTTGCCATTGACGATCACGTATTTCATTCCTTCGGCAAAGACTTCGGGATTATCGTAAGTCGATCGGTCGGCGATGGTCTTTTCGTCGAAGACTATCACGTCGGCGAAATAGCCGGGGCCGAGTTTGCCGCGGTCTTTCAGATTGAAGGTCTCGGCGACCTGGAGCGAGCTTGCCTGGATCATTCTGGGCAGCGTGATGACGCGGCGGTTGAGGACGTATTCGCGAATCTTGCGCGGGTATGTGCCGTATTTGCGCGGGTGTCCGCCGGAGCCGTCCGAGCCTGTCATCACCCAGGGCTGCTTCATGAAGTTTTCGATGTCGCTCTCGGTCATGTTGAACGAGGTCACGCCGGCGGCGCCAGCTTTGATGATGTCGAGCGCGGTCTCGACGGCGCTTTTGCCGCGCGATTTGGCAATCTCGTCCAGGCGTTTGCCGACCAGGCTGCGGTCACGGCCGTCTCGGATGAGCAGGGAGTTCGCGCCGCCGCGACGCTTCAGATTCTGCTCCATCTCGGCGATCAATTTTGGGTGGACCGTGGGATCGTCAATTCGTTTAAGCATCTCCTGCTTGCCGCCGGCTTCGGCCCAACGCGGCAGAAGCGCCGCGCTGAGTCCCGTGCCAGATGCGATGTATGGATATTGATTGGCCGTGACGTTAACTCCCTCGGCGCGGGCGCGGTTGATGATCTCTATGGCTTTCGAGCTCTGGCCCCAGACGTCGGCGCCTAGCGCTTTGATGTGCGAGATGTGAACGGGTATCTTCGCTTCGCGGCCGATTCGGATCACCTCTTCAATCGAAGCGAGCAGCCCGATGGTGTACGAGCTTTCGTCGCGCTGGTGCGTGTCATAAACGCCGCCGCGTTCGGCGGCGACTTTGGCCAACTCGATCACCTCTTCGGTCTTCGCGTAACTGCCCGGCGAGTAATAGAGTCCCGTGGACAGTCCTAGCGCGCCGTCGTCCATTCCCTGCCGCACGAGCGATTTCATCTTTTCGAACTGCTCCGGCGTCGGTGCGGCGTCGCTCATTCCCATCACCGATTGCCGGACGGCGCCGTGGCCGACGAACGACGCGACGTTCGAGCCGACGCCCTGCGATTGCAATTGCTCCAATGCTTTGCCTAATGGGATTCGGCTGCGGCCGTCGTTGCCTATGAAGACGGTGGTCACGCCCTGCGTCAGATAAGGGAGGTTGGCGGCGCGCTTCGGATCGAATAGGTAGTCGTCGGCGTGCGTGTGCGGATCGATGAATCCGGGCGCGACGATCAAACCCGCCGCGTCGATCACGCGCTCGGCCCGAAGATTCTCTTTCGAGGCGTCGCCGACGAAGACAATGCGGTCGCCCGCGACGCCGACATCCTCTTTGATCGCGTCCGTCCCCGCGCCGTCAATCACGCTGCCGCCTCGGATCAGGACGTCGAGTTTTGATATGCGTTGTGACTCTCGGGTAGGCGCGGCGGTCTTTGCGCCCTTGAGGTGTTTGTCGAAGAACTTCGCCGCGGCGTCGTAAATCTCCAGCCAGTGGCGGTGCAGCAGGAAGTCGTGAATCTCGTCGGGGAAGACGATCACTTCGTGCGGGACTTTCAGATCGCGCAGCCGGCGCGCCAGATCTACGGTTTGCGCGAAGGCCACGTTGCGGTCGTCGTCGCCGTGAATCAGAAGCACCGGCGAACGCCATTTTTCAACCGAGCCGATGGGCGAAGATTCAATCGCGATCTTGACGGCGTCGCGGTTGTTGTAATCGAGCCAGTTCGTGTTCGAAATTCGCAGTGACCAATCATGCACGCCGTGCAGATCGACTCCGGCGGCGAAGAGGTCGGAATTGCGGGCCAGGCCGAGCGCCGTCAGAAAGCCGCCATAACTGCCTCCCCACAATCCGATCCGCGATTGATCGATGTCGCCGCGCGAACGCAGGTAATGCCCGGCGGCCACGACGTCCTGATATTCCGAAGCTCCGCGCCCGCCGCCATTCTTGGCTTGCCGAAACGCGCGTCCGTATCCGATGCCGAGACGATAGTTGACAGACAAAACCGCATAGCCTTTGCTCGCAAGATACTGATTGAAGCCGTAGGCGTTGTGGTAGTAGTACATATTGTGCCAGCCGAGCATCATCTGCCGGATCGGGCCGCCGTGCATGAAAATTACCGCCGGCAGTTTGTCGCTCGGCTTTGCGTCTTTGGGCAGGAATAGTTGGCCGTGGATTTCGAGGCCGTCTGCGGCTTTGAACACCACTTGTTGCGGCTCGACAAGAAAAGCCCGGGGGAAAGATTTTGATTTCGCATCCGCGGCGATCGGGATGGGAGCAGGATCAATGCCGCTTCCCAACTTCATCACAAAAGGCATTCCGGTATTGCGTTCGTCAGATCTGAAAAAAACAAGATTCTGGCCGCCGGATGTCATCACCGGACTCCAAGCTATCGACTTGCCAGCGCTCACAACCTGCCCCGCAAATTCTCCTGTCGCCTTTATACGTCTTATGTTCCTGCGATCAACGTCTTCGCAATTCGATGAGTAGAAGATCTCGCGCCTGTCCGGCGTAAAAGTCATCTGCTCCCACTCGCTACCGGTCGGCGTCAAGGCTTTCACTTCGCCGCCGCTGGCTGGGATCGAATACAACCTCAACCATCCATCCATCTCCGAAGCGAAGACCAGCCGATCGTCCGCCGCCCAGTTCAACACATTCGCGTCGGCTATTCGCGGATACGAATCGTTCAGCGTATTGCCGCTGCGCCAAACTTCTCGCGCTTCGCCAGTCGCATCATCGGCGACCATGATTGCCCATGGGTCGGGCTTGTCTTGGAAGATCGCGCGAGGCTGATTTCCGCGCGCGGGCTGGCGGATGAAGGCGATACGCTTGCCGTCGAGCGACCATCGCGGCGCGCTGTCGCGGTCAATCGAAGGCGCGATGTATTTGATCGTCCGCTTCTCGAAATCGTAGACCGCGATGAGGCTGTGCGTGTTGCGCGAGCTGTTGAAGGCCAGCTTCTTTCCGTCGGGCGACCACCGAGGCGCGATGTTCGATCCGCGCGCGGCGAAGAGTTGATGCGGCTCCGAACCTTCGGCGATCTCGACGATGTGAATCTGATCCTCTTTGCTGAAGACGACGCGGTTGTCGGTCGGAGAAACCACGGGCGAATCGCCGTCGGCCAATTTTATGACGCGCCCCGAGTCCCACGATGCGGCGTGAATGGCCTGTGTCGCCCCCGTTGGATCGCTGGTCGGATTCGGGATCTCGCCCGAAGCGTTCGGACCGCCTCCGCGCACGTAGACCAGCCATTTGCCGTCGCGCGTGAACGAAAGATCGGTCAACTCCTGCCCGTCGTCGTTGTCATATTGAGTCAACTGGCGAGCTTTGAAATCAGGGCCTTCGGCGACCCAGACGTTGCGTTTGCCCTGGACGTTGAAGACCCACGCGATTCGCTCGCCCCCTGGCGCCGCGACCAGGTCGGACGGGAAGGGCGAGCTTAGAACCTGTTCGAGCGTGAAGCCGCTGTTTTGCTGCGCCGAAGAGCGCGAAGGGTTGACGATGAAACCCGCCCCGAAGATAAACGACGAAGCGAGGAGAAGCAGAGCGAGCAGGCGCGCAGTTTTCATAGCGATTCTCTTTAAAGTCTGGTTTTGAAGATTGTTTGTCGATCAATGCGACCGTCGGTCTAAACTACGGATCGCAACTATAATCCAATTCACGCGGGAAAACGAAGGAGACTAAGCCTGGCGTTACCGAAGGCTTTGGCCGATGCAATGAGAACAGAACTAACGCCCAATAAAACAAAGAGCGCGCCGATTTGTTGAACCGCCTGTCGTAGGAATCTGCGCGGAAGCCGAAGCGCGGATAAATCTCGTGAGAAGAGTCAAAAATTTTCCCCCGCGCTTTGCAAGACCATCTCAGCCTCCCGTTCAAAGGTCACCAACTCACAAATCACTGGCGTCAAATTGAAATCGGGCGAGATCCCGCCGCCCGGAGTCTGTGTCTACTTCAGAACTCAGGAGAGATTCTATGAAACTATGCCCAAAGTGTGGCCAGAGCTTTGCTGAAGGATTCACCTATTGCCCTAAGGACGCCGCGCGGCTCGAGAAATACGACCTGCGCGCGCGCATCAGACGTGATGATGAATTACATTTCCTGCTCGAAAGCGAGTCGCTGATAACCAGATTGAAGCGCGAAATGGCGTGCGCGTTCGTCGAAATGAAAGTTAACCCGCGCGCCTTTCTGCGCGGGCTGCTGCGCGGCGAAGGAACCACGCGGCAGCGGAAGAGATTGTTGCGGGCCGGATTCGCCTCGGGGCTGCTCGTTTATTCGTCGGTCTTTGTGGCGGTCTCGCTTGTCGGTCTTCTTCAACTCTCGACGTCCAAATCGAGCGTGTCCGCCCTGCCCGATCCCGAGCCTCTGGGCGACGTCAGGCTCCTCTTGCCAATCATCACCATAAAGACTGAGAAAAACCAGGCGAAATCAGGCGCCGGATTGCTCGGCGGCAGTCTGCCACAGCGAAAGCCACCGAAAGGTGGAGGCGGAGCCAACGACCAGAAGCGGACCAGCAGAGGCGTTCCGCCCCTCCCTTCATTAAATCCTCAATTGGCGCAGCCTAGCCTCGACCCACCGGTCATCGAACACTCGACGCTCATCATCAGGCCGTCGGTAATTGCCGATCCGAATTCAATGATACACATAAAAGGACCCGTTGGAACGCTGGACAGTCCGCCTGACGCCCCTCCTTCACGCGGCCCTGGCGCCGGAACCGGAATCGGAGAGGGTAACGGTCCAGGCTACAGGCAAGGCGCTGACGGCGGCATTGGCGGGGGATCAAATCGCCAAGGCGGCGGCCGTCCTACTGGCTGCTGCGACGGTGTCCCCGTTATGTCTGAAAACCTGAAACCGACGATTCTCTACCGTGAAAGAGCCAAATACACCGAAGAGGCCCGCCTGAACAAAATCGAGGGCACAGTTCTGTTGACCATCGTCTTCGGCGCCGACGGACGCATCCACGACATCCGCACGGTGCGCGGGTTGCCGTACGGATTGACCGAGACATCTATCGAGGCGGCTCAAAAAATACGCTTTCACCCCGCGGTTCAAAACGGAAAGCCGGTGAGCGTGCGCGCCACTCTCGAATTCAGCTTCGCCCTTTACTGACGCCGCTGCTCCTGCCCTAAGCCGCAGCCGCGCGGAGACACAGAGTCGGGAGTGAGTTGGACGGAGAGTGGGAGAGTAGGAGAGCGGGGACGGGGGATGGGGAGACAAGGGGACAAGGGGACAAGGAGATGGGGGATATGTTTTCCTTGTCTCCCACTCTCCTTGTCTCCCCGTCTTCCCCTCACCCGATCTCCCCAGCCCTCTCTCTTCGTTCTCGCCCTGTGTCTCCGCGCGGTTGCGGCGCTTCATTTTCATTCGATTTCGAATTAACCATAACGAAATGACTTTGCTGGAGGAAACATGTCGCTATCAACCTATAAAGGATTGCCCGCAAATTTCAAGGTTATCTTGAGTCTATTGCTTCTCCTTTTCGCCATCACTGACGGCGCTCTGGCGCAGCAAGGGGCTTCGTCGGCGGCCGCGGCTCGCGCCCGCTACCTGTCGGAGATGGGATCTCTTCCCGCGTCGCGTGAGGTCGCAGTCGAAGAGTTCGTCAACTACCACCGCCATCAAATTGGAAGCCCAAAGGCCGACGAGGCCGTAGCGTTGGATGTGCGATGGGGAAATGACCAGGCGCCCGGCCCCGGTCAAGAAGCGATTTTACAGATCGGATTCAGCACAGCCCTGGCGACCGACCGTCAGCAGTTGCGCCCTGTCAATCTGGCGCTGGTGATCGACAAGAGCGGTTCGATGGCGGACGCGGATAAAATATCGAGGGTTAAATCGGCCCTGTTGGCTCTGGTCTCCCGGCTCCGCGAAACTGATACGCTTTCCATTGTCGTCTTCGATACGGACGCGCAAGTGTTATTGCCGGCGCGCAGCCTGACGGATCGAGGATATATAAAGCAATTGATCCGGGACATCGCCCCCGGCGGCGCCACCAATATTCACGCGGGTCTGATGCTGGGGTATAGTGAAGTTCGAAAGAATTATCGGGAAAACGCGACCAATCGGGTAATCCTCCTGACCGACGGGATCGCCAATCGAGGCGAGACCGAGCCGGAGAAGATCGCGAGGGATTCTCAGCGGTTCAACGATCAGGGCATTGACCTCTCCACCATCGGCGTCGGCCTGGACCTGAATAAAGACCTGCTCCGCGAACTCGCCAAGAGCGGGCGCGGGCTGTTTCATTTCGTGGCGGACTCCGAAGACATCGAGAAAGTATTCGTCAAGGAACTTCAGAGCCTGGTGGCGCCCGTGGCTTATGAGCCGAACGTGGATATCGTCTACGATCCGGCTCTGGAGTTGGATCAGGTCTACGGCTATGAGCCTCAGCTTCGAAAGAGCGGGGTAAAAATCAAACTGGATAACATGAATCAGGGCCTGACCCAGGTGGTGTTGCTGCGCTTCAGGCTTGCGAAAAAGAGTGCGATCCCCTCGTCGCCGTCAGTAAACGTCCGCCTTTCTTATTATGACCCTGAACAGAAGGAGCAAGTCATCAAAATACAGGAAGCGCTCCTGACAGTGACAAACGGCCGGTTAGGCGACATGCTGAAAGATCCCGAGGTCGGTAAAAACTACAGCATCGCACAGCTTGCGCAGGCGATTCGCGACATGGCCGCGGCCTGCGAGGAACGACGTTACCAGGAAGCGGAGAACCTGTTGGCGGCCGCGATTGATAGAACATATCAGCGTTATCCTCATCTGGAAGACGCGGACATTACGCGAACGCTGACGATTGCCCAAAACTATCGGAATCAGATCAGAAAATATAAACGGCAATGGGATGCGCAGAGCGATAGGTGAAGATCGCCTGATCCGCCTTCATCCGCGCAAATGCTCGCGCAGAAATCTTCCCGTGTGCGACGCCTTCACGCTCATAACCTCTTCAGGGGTTCCGACCGCGACTATACGTCCGCCCTCGTCGCCGCCTTCGGGCCCGAGGTCGATGATCCAGTCTGCGGTCTTGACGACGTCCAGGTTGTGTTCGATCACGATGAGCGAAGCGCCAGCCTCCAACAGGCGACGGAATGACGAGAGCAGTTTGTTGATGTCGTCGAAGTGCAAGCCGGTGGTCGGCTCGTCGAAGATGTAGAGCGTATGGCCGCCCGCGCTCCTGGCCAGGTAAGAGGCCAGCTTGACGCGCTGAGCCTCGCCGCCCGAAAGCGTCGTCGCCGATTGGCCCAACCGCAGGTAACCGAGTCCGACGTCGTCGAGGACTTTCAACTTGCCGGCGATGCGGTTGCTGTGCGCGAAGAAGGCCATCGCCTCGCGCACGGTCATGTTCAGAACCTCGTGAATGTTCTTGCCGCGGTATTTTATGTCGAGGGTCGAAGACTTGAACCGCGCGCCCTTGCACTCCTCGCAAACCAATTCGACGTCGGCCAGGAACTGCATCTCTACGGTGACCGTGCCGTCGCCTTCGCACACGTCGCATCGCCCGCCCGGGACGTTGAACGAGAAATGGCTGGCGTTGTAGCCGCGCGCCTGGGCCTCGCGCGTCGAGGCGAAGGCTTCGCGGATCGCGTCGTAGACTTTGATGTAGGTCACCGGATTCGACCGCGGGGTTCGCCCGATCGGAGATTGGTCGACGAGGATGGCGTCATTGACGAATTTGCCGCCGTCGAGGCGCCCGAAATCTCCGACCTCTCCCTGCCAATCGCCGCGCTGACTCTTCAACCCCGCGTAGAGGCAATTGTGCACGAGGGTCGATTTGCCGGAACCCGAAACGCCGGTGACGCAAACGAGCGCGCCTAGCGGGATCGTCACGTCGATGTTTTTCAGGTTGTGTTCGCGCGCGCCGCGCAGGACGATCTGTTTTTTTCCCGCCGCGCGATGCTCTTTCGGCGTTTTGATCTGGGCGTCGCCGCGAAGGTATTTACCGGTCAGCGAGGACTCGTTCTTCAGCAGGCCTTCAAAATCGCCCTCGAAAACGACCTCGCCGCCGAGTTCGCCCGCGCCGGGGCCGATGTCAATGACGTGATCTGCGGCGCGCATCATCTCGGCCTCGTGCTCGACCACGAGCACTGTGTTGCCGATGTCGCGCAGGCTCTTCAACAGCCCGATCAACCGGGCGCTGTCGCGCGGGTGCAGCCCGATGCTCGGCTCGTCGAGCACGTATAACGCGCCGACGAGCGACGACCCAAGATGGGTCGCCAGTTGAATCCGCTGCGCCTCGCCGCCCGAAAGCGTCGAAGCCAGGCGGTCGAGCGTCAGGTAATCCAGCCCGACGTCGAGCAGGAATTTCAAACGGGAGCGAATCTCGAATAACAGCCGGTCGGCGATCGCGGCCTGCTCTTCGACAAGCGAGAGGGCGTTAAAAAACGCCGCCGCGTCCTTGATCGAAAGGCCGCAAACTGCGGGCAACGTTTTCCCGCCCACGAAAACGTCGCGGGCCTCGACGCGCAAACGACCGCCCTTGCAATCGGGGCATTTCGTATAGCCGCGGTATTTCGACAACATGACCCGCACGTGCAGCTTGTATTTCTTCGTCTCCAGCCAATCGAACAGCCCCTTGACTCCCTCGAACCCGTCGTGGCCTTCGATCACGACGCGCTGCTGCTCGACGGCCAGATCGGCGAAAGGTTTGTTCATCGGGATGCCCTCACGTCGGGCGAATTTCTTCAATTCGGTCCGCCACCACTCGAACTGCGGCTTCGTAAAAGGCTCAATGGCGCCCTCTTCCAGCGACAGTTCGCGGTTCGGGATCACCAGGTTCATATCCAGCCCGATGGTGTTGCCGAACCCCTGGCAAGTCGGGCACGCGCCGAACGGGTTGTTGAAGCTGAACAGGCGCGGCTCCGGCTGCGTGTAGCCCAACCCGCAATTCTTGCATTCGAACTTTTCCGAAAACGATAGAAGTTGAGGATTATCGCCGATGATCTGAATTATGGATTGCCCGTGACCTTCGCGGAAACAGATTTCGAGCGAGTCGACCAGGCGGCTGCGCGAATCGGCGCGGACCGCGAGCCGGTCAACCAGAACGTAGACGCCCTCGAAATCTTTCCCCTCATAACTGTCCGGCGTTTGCAGCTCGATGATCTCACTCTTCGCGGCGTCGTAAAGTCGAGTGAAACCGCGCCCCATCAAGCTCATCAGGTGGGCCTTGACGTTGATCGAACCGGCCGCAGGCTTCTTCGCGCGCTTCTTTGGCGCCCGGTCGCCACCGCTCCCGGCGCTCTTACCCACGGCCGCTTCGACGGGGTCGCCGTTCTCGCCGACGACCGCGCCGGCCGAGGCCGGAAAGAGGACATAAAAACGCGTCCCTTCAGTCAACGGGAGCGGAACATCCTTTGCCGAATTTGGGCGGGCGAGCAGCGCGTCAGCTATGGATTCCGGCGTGTCGCGTTTGACAATCGAACCGCATCGGCGGCAGATGGTCACGCCGACCCGCGCGTAAAGCAGCCTCAGGTAGTCGTAAATCTCGGTCTGTGTAGCGACGGTCGATCGCGGGTTGCGCGTGGAGTTCTTCTGATTGATGGCTATCGCCGGGCAGATGCCGATCACCTCGTCGACATCGGGCTTGTCCATACGCTCCAGAAACTGCCGGGCGTAAGCCGAGAGCGACTCGACGTAGCGCCGCTGGCCTTCGGCGTAGACCGTATCGAAGGCCAGCGACGATTTGCCGGAACCGCTCACGCCCGTCACCACCGTGAGCGAATTTACAGGAATCCTGAATGAGATGTTCTTGAGGTTGTTGACGCGCGAGCCGCGCACAGCGATGTTGTCGAGATCAGACATTAACCACTCCGGAAATATGGGGAGTGGGGAGTAGGGAATGGGAAATAGGAGGAAACGAAGTCGCTCATCAATTACCCATTCCCCACTCCCCACTCCCTACTCCCCATATTTTTCGATAGTCGTGAAACTACCATTTTAACGGAACCTGGCTGAGGCTGACAATCGGGTAAGTTCTATGACATACTTCCCGCGTTTCCCCATAGGAATTATCCGATTTTACTTCACGGAAACAAGAGACATTCATGTATGCCCCACAGAGATTATTATCAGCGCCCAAACGATAGCGAGCGCCCGTTGATCGAACCGCCTTCGCAACCGCTGGCGGCGCTGATTCTTATCCGAAGATCACGAACGGAGGAAAACAGATGAGAAGATCGGGATTGATGATCGCCTGCGCGATCCTAACCCTCACATTCGCTGCGGTTGCGTTCGCGCAATCGGGCGACGAAAAAGACCTGACATATGTAAAACGCACAACGCTGGCTGTCCGCTACGCCGAGGGCAAGAAGACGTCGGTCACTCTGACCGGGACTTCGCTGGCCCCGCGGGTGCTCGGTAAAGTCGAAGTCGAGTATAAGAAGAACGACGCTCGCATCAAGCTCAAGGTTGAGAACCTGGACAGCCCGCAAACCTTCGGGCCGTTCTACACGACATTCGTCATCTGGGCGGTCACGCCTGAAGGCCAGACCGAGAACCTGATGGAGTTGCCCAGCGGTTACGCCGCCGAAATTCAAACGCAGAGTTCTGCGCAAACCTTCGGCGTGATCATCACCGCCGAACCGCATAGCGCGGTCAAGATGCCTTCGCAGAAAGTGGTCGCCGAAACCACGCTGCCGAAAAAATCGGACTACGGATTCCAGACTACTCAGGCCGAATACCGCGTCGACAAAGGCAAATTCTACGAGACTCAGGAAGACTCGATCTTGAAGCCCGATTACACCACGCCGCGGCTGGTGCTGGGCGCGCGACGCTCGATCGACATCGCCCGCCGCGCCGGCGCGAAAGAATTTGCCCGCGACGAATTTAAGCAGGCCGAAGAGAAGCTGGTGACGCTCGAACAGATCTGGCCCTATAACCTGAAAATCGAGACGAAGTTCAGCGGCCTGGCTCGCGACGTGATGCGATTGGCGCAGGTCGCGCGTGATCTGGGCATCGAGCGTGAGGCGCAGGCCCGCATCGAGGACGAGCGGCAGGAGCGTTTACGCAGGCTCGAAGAGGCCCGCGCGCAGGCCGAAGCCGCCAAGGCCGAAGCCGAACGCGTTAAGCTCGAGGCCGAGCGTATGCGCGCCGAGGCCGAACTGTCCAAAGCCAGGGCTGAAGCCGCCAAGGCCGACGCCGAGAAAGCCGAACGCGCCGCCGCCGAAGAGCGCGCCCGGCGCGAAGAAGCCTCCCGCCAGGCCGAAGCCGCTCAGCTCGCCGCGAAGGCCCGCGAAGAGGCCGCCCGACTCGAAACCGAACGCGCCCGCGCCGAAACCGAACACGCCAAACGTGAACGCGACGCCGCGCTGCAAAGACTCTACGTCTCCCTCTCCGAGATTCTCGACACGAAGCGCGAAACTCGCGGGTTCATCGTCAATCTCGGCGACGTGCTTTTCGACACCGGTAGGGCCACGCTCAAACCGGCCGCGAGAGAGAAGCTGAGCAAATTGGCCGGCATCCTGCTCGCTTACCCTGGCCAGTTGACGCTCGAAATCGAGGGCCATACCGACTCGGTCGGCTCTGACGAGCTGAACAATAAACTCTCGCTGAACCGCGCCCAATCGGTGGGCGATTATCTGACCACGGCGGGGGTCAAGGCAGAACGCGTTAAAGCCGTCCGCGGCTTCGGCAAAACCAAACCGGTCGCCACCAATGACACTGCCGCCGGGCGCCAAATGAACCGCCGCGTCGAGATCGTGATCGACGATTCGGAGGCGCAGGCCAAGCAGCAATAAGCAGGGAGTGGGGAGTGGGAAGTGGGGAGTGGGGATTTTTCCTCACTCCGCCTTCCTCATTTCCTCTCCATTCCCCATTCCCCACTCCCCATTCCCTACTCCCCGTTCTCTATGACCAATCGCGCCATATTTCTCGACCGCGACGGAACGTTGAATGAGGAAGACGGGCACATTACCTCGCCCGAGCGATTTCGACTTTACAGTTTCGCGGCTGAGGCCGTGCGATTGATCAATCAATCGGATTGGAAGGCCATTGTGCTGACCAATCAATCGGGCGTCGCGCGAGAGTATTTCACCGAAGCCACACTTATCGAGATTCACGAGCGGATGGAGGAGTCGCTGCGATTGCACGGAGCGCGGATTGACGCGATCTATTATTGCGCGCATCACCCCGATTATGGATCGCCGCCCTATCGCTTCGATTGCGATTGCCGCAAACCCAAGCCCGGTCTGGCCGAGAAGGCGGCCAGGGATTTTAATCTAGATCTCAACCGATGCTACTCCATCGGAGACCGCTATCGGGACATTGAGGTCGGCTACGCCGTAGGCGCGCGGGGCGTCATGGTTATGACTGGTCTCGGACGCGGAGAATACGAGACCGACCGCCGGCGTTGGCCACGCCAACCCGATCACGTCGCTGACGATTTGCTTGAAGCGGTGAAATGGATTCTGTCTAGCGACTAAATCGAGACAGAAGACATTCAGACAGGATTCACAGGATTTTTCAGGATTGGGTGGTCCGAGACCGTGTCTCTGATCGCCAATCCTGCAAAATTCTGTGAATCCTGGCTACTTCTTGCTGTACTAATTGATTCAGCATGCGAATTCTGATCGTCAAACTCGGCGCCATCGGCGACGTCGTTCACGCGATGCCCGCGCTCAATGCGCTACGGCGCTCGATGCCCGAGGCGCACATCGCATGGGCCGTCGAGCAGGGGGGAGCGGCGAAGTTGTTGCGCGGCTGCGCGCTTCTGGACGAATTGATCGAACTCGATCTGCGAGGTTGGCGGAGGAGCCTGATGAACGTCGAGACGCAGATCGCGATCCGCAAGGCGATGGCCGGACTGCGCAACGCCCGATTCGACCTCTCGCTCGATTTCCAGGGATTGCTCAAATCGGCGATGGTCGCCCGGCTGGCCAGAATCCCACGCCGCATCGGATTCGCCCGCGAAGCTTTGCGCGAACCGGCGAGCGCTTTTATGCTGACCGAGCGCGTGGCGGTCGATGACGGCGACCACGTGATCAGAAAAAACCTGAAGCTCGTCGAACATCTCGGCTGCGACGTGTCGGGCGAGTACGAGTTCCCGATTGCGCTCGAGGGCGACGACGAACGATTCGCCGAAGAGCAAATCGAGCGATTCGACGGCCGCTTCGCGATCCTCAATCCCGGCGGCGGGTGGCCGACCAAGCTCTGGGGCGCCGAACATTTCGGCGCAATCGCGGATCGTTTGTGGGAAGCCTACGCGATGCGTTCGGTCGTGACTTACGGCCCCGGCGAAGAAGATCTGGCGCAATCGGTGGTCGCTCATTCACGGGCGACCGCGGCGACCACGCTAGCCGCCACGCTCAAGCAACTCTTCGCGCTGGCGCGAGGCGCGAAACTCTTCATCGGCGGAGACACGGGACCGATGCACATCGCGGCGGCTGCCCGGACGCCGATTGTGGCGATCTTCGGCCCGACAGCATCGCGCCGCAACGGGCCGTTCGCGCCGGACGACGTCGTCATCGAGCGCTTCGATCTCGATTGTCGCGTCGATTGTTATCGCCGCAGTTGCAGCCACACCTCGTGCATGAACATCACCGTCGAGAGCATGTGGCAAGGGGTGGAAGAGAGATTGCGGAATGCGGAAAAATAAAGATGAAGGGATGATAGGATGATAGGGTAACCAGCATCTACTCACCCCTTCACCCCCTCATCTCTTCGCCCCTTCGGTCTTATCGATTTGAAGATGAACAAGCACGAACGTGTAACGGATTACAGTCTGCGCTTCTTGGTTCAGCGTCTGCGGGTGCCGATCGGATTCATCACGGCTATCCTCTTCGTCATTTTTTCTCGACCGACGTGGCGGTCACTAGCAGTCGGGGTTCCGATCGCCTTTTGCGGCGCGACCGTTCGCGCGTGGGCTTCAGGCCATTTGTGGAAAAACTCCGAATTGGCTGTGAGCGGCCCGTACGCTTTCACGCGGAACCCGCTCTATTTCGGCAGCTTCGTGATGGCCTCCGGCTGCGCCGTCTGTGGAGGCAGTCTGTGGCTGAGCCTGTGGCTGATGGCGCTCTTCCTGGCGGTCTACCTGCCGGTTATGCAGGCCGAGGCCGCTCATATGCAAAGACTATTCGCCGGCGATTATGAAAAATGGGCGTCAAATGTCCCGCTTTTCATACCCCGCGTGACTCCTTACAGAAACGGGCGGACACAACGCTTCGATCCGCGGCAATACCTGCGTCACCGCGAATACCGCGCCGCAATCGGCCTCGTGATCGTCATCTGCGCCTTGTCATTTAAGGCTGCCAGAATTTTCTTCTTTTGAGTTCGAATAAGAATCAGCGCCGCGAGCGATAGCGGGCGCGGCTTGATCAATGAGCGCTCGCTACCGCTCGCGGCGCTGAATATCCGGAACCCATATGAAAAGAATATCTATCACTTCACTGCTGACGATGGCCCTCCTTGCGCAGTTCGGCGCCGGTCACGCAGGCGCGCAGCAAGCAAATAAGGATCAGGTTGGCAAAGAACAGATGGCGAGCGCAACTGCGACAGCCCCAGACCACCCTGTCGCCACGCTGCGCCGCGATTTTAAAGACACTTTTCCGATCCCGGCCGGCGAAAAGCTCGAATACGAGGTCAAACTATCGCGCTTTCCAATCTACGCCTCACTCGGCGTCCTGACATTCGAGAATCTGGGAGCGGTCACAAGAAGTCAAGAGTCAGGCGCCGCGACAGGCGATCAACAGAAAGGCCCCGCCCCTTTGATCGAAGGGCTGAACACCGAGTTCACGCCCGCGCCCGACGAACAGCTCTTGCGTTTGCGCGCAACCGCGGTGTCGAAAGGCATGTTCATCGCGTTGATAGGCTTTGATGCGAGCTACCGCTATGAGACGTTGGTCGACATGCGCGATTTTTCGGCGCGGGCCGACCTCAAGGAAATAAAAGAGGGCAAAAAACACGTCATCCAGTCGACCCTCTTCGACCGCGCCGAGCAGCAGGTCAAATTCCTGACCACTGATTTGACCAAACCTGACACGCCGCCGCGCGCCAAACCCCTGCCGCGCGAGGAGGGGATGCTCAGCCTGCTTTCGGCCATCTATTTCGTGCGACTGCAAAAGCTGAAGGAAGGGCAGCTGCTCACTTTTCCCGTCAGCGCGGACGAAATGAACTACAAGTTCGAAGTCCTCGTCGGCAAACGCGAGAGCCTCAAGACCGATTGCGGAAAGGTCAAAACCGTGAGGCTCGAACCGAAGCTCTTCGGACCGGGCCGTTTTTTCAACAAAATCCAGGGCGAAATGACCATGTGGGTGAGCGACGACAGCAAGCGCACCCCCCTGCGATTGGTGGCCAAAACGTCCAAGGGCACGATCACGGCGAAGCTCCTTAATTTCAAAATGAAGTGCCACATCATCGACCAGGACGACGAAAAACGCGAAACAGACGGAAATAACGGAACACGCGAAAAAGTTGAACGATGAACCAGTACACAGAGATCATCTACGAAGTCAAAAACAACGTCGCGTTCGTCACGCTCAACCGCCCGGACAAACGCAACGCGCTCAATGACCGGATCATCGCCGAATTGCGCGGCGCGATGGTCGAAGCCGAAGCCGACGATCAAACCCGCGTCGTTATTCTGCGCGGCGCGGGCAAGGATTTCTGCGCCGGGGCCGACCTGGCTCAACTCGAGAAATCGGCGCAGGCTTCGGTCCTCGAAAACCTGGAAGGAGCGTCGCGGATGGCCGACCTCTTCCTGACGGCGCGCGGATTGAAGATACCAATCATCGCCGCCGTTCACGGACGCGCCCTCGCCGGTGGCGCGGGACTGGCTTCGGCCTGCGATCTGGTCATCGCTTCGCGCTCGGCGCAGTTTTGCTACACCGAAGTCAAGATCGGCTTCGTCCCGGCCATTGTGATGTCGATCGCGCGACGCAACCTGGGCGAGAAACGCGCTTTTGAAATCCTGGCGACAGGTAAAATGTTCTCGGCTGAAGAGGCCGCCGAAATCGGGTTCATCAATCGCGTATGCGATGACGCCGATTTTGAAGCCGAGGTCGAGAAGTACGCGGCTGAAATCTCTCAACTGAGCGCCTCTGCGTTGATGTTGACGAAACGCCTGCTCTACCAGATCGATTCGATGAGCTTCGAACAGGCGATCCGCTCCGGCGTGGATTTGAACATCATCGCGCGTCAGACGCCCGACTGTCAGAACAGCGTCAGGAAATTTCTGAGTAAAAAGTAGGGAGTGGGGAATGGGGAGTGGGGATAAGAAACTTACTTTCCGATCCCCATTCCCCATTCCCCATTCCCCATTCCCTACTCCCTATTCCCACTCCCTTCTTGCCTTTTTTTATCCCTTTTGCCTTTTTTGCCTCCAACCTTTACCTTCATTCCGACATTAACTTGCAAAGCTGTTTGCGAATATCGATTTTTATTTGCACATATCGATTTTTTACATGCAATCAACCAAATTTGAATTGACCTCGCAACTACCAACTGATTGGCGTACAAAAATCACACTCATCGGCGTAGCGCTCGGCATTTTTATGGCCGCGCTAGAAAGCACGATTGTCGGCACGGCGATGCCGACGGTCGTCGCCACGCTCGGCGGAATAGAACTCTACTCGTGGGTGGCGGTCGCCTACATTTTGACCTCGACGATTATGACGCCGATCTGGGGCAAGATGTCCGATCTTACGGGTCGGCGTCCGGCCTTCTTCGGCGGGATGGGATTGTTCCTCATCGGCTCAGCGCTGTCGGGCGCGGCGCATTCAATGGCGCAGTTGATCGCCTTCCGCGCGCTGCAGGGTCTTGGCGCCGGGGCGTTGTTTCCCGTCGGGATGACCATCGTCGCCGATCTGCTCCCGCTCGATAAGAGGGCGAAGATGATCGGGCTTTTCAGCGGGATGTGGGGCGTCGCCAGCCTGTTCGGCCCACAGGCCGGAGGCTATCTGACTGATTCGCTAACATGGCGATGGGTCTTTTACATCAACCTGCCGGTCGGGTTGATCGCCGCCGCGATGATCTGGGCGGCTTACGCCGAACGCGGCGAACGACACCCGGAGATCAAGCTCGATTACGCGGGCACGGCGACGATCGCCGTCGCGTTGACGCTGCTGCTGCTGACCGTCGAAAAGGGCCAGGTGTTCGGCGCCACGTTCACAATCGTCAGCCTGATCGCCTGCGCAACGCTCGTCGTCATCTTCATCCGAATCGAAAGACGTAGCCACGAACCGCTCATTCCGCTCGACATCTTTCACAATCGCGTGTTGATCGTCACGACGGCGCACGGGTTATTCGCCGGAATGATGCTTTTCGGCTCGATGATCTATCTGCCGCTGTTCATTCAAGCCGTGATCGTCACGACGGCGACGCAGGCCGGAGAAGTACTGACGCCCTACATCCTGGCCTGGGTCGCCGCGGCGGTCGTCGGCGGGCGATTGATGCTGCGATTGGGTTACAGGCCCATTGTGATTGCCGGGATGTTGTTGATGCTCGCAGGCTCTCTGCCGCTCGCGCGAATCGATGTGAACACGACGCGGCTCTACCTCACCCTCGCCGTCATCCCGCTGGGAATGGGCGGAGGGTTGACGCTGGCCAGTCTGATGATCGGCGCGCAACATTCCGCGCCGCGCGCCCGATTGGGCGTCGTGACTTCGACCGTCCAATTCTCGCGCAGCATCGGGGCGGCGCTCGGCGTGGGCGTGATGGGCGCCGTCATGTCCTGGCGACTCGTTAGCGAACTCGCTCGCGGCGGCGGCGAACTGGCCAACATCGCCTCACGCCACAGCGACATCGCCGCGCTGGTGCGCCAGACCACGCGCGCCACGCTCTCGCCCGCGGCGGCCGCGTTTATGCAGCGGGCGCTGGCCTCATCGCTCCGCGCGGCCTTCCTGGTGGGGCTGGCAGCCGTCGTCGTCGCGGCCGTCATCGCGCTGCTCATCCCGTCAGGACTGGCGCACGAGCTGATCCATCCCGAACATGGGCCTAAACCCCATAAGGATGAAATGGAACCGGTCGCCCCCGAGATTTGATACCATTACGAGAAGGATTGAACTGTGAAAGTAAAAAGCCGGAGCGACGAACCCCAGCTTTTTGTTTCTGTTGACTGTGACCGCAGGCTGAAAGTCAACATCAATTCCCCGCCATAACGCGAAGCGTTTGGCGGCGGGAGAATGTCAATCCAGTTGCTCATCTCCCTTCGCGATATCTCCATCCACCGTATCTAAGACTGTGGTGTAGATTTCAATATCAAACCACTCTTCAAACATTTTCAGGTCTCGTTGTTTCGGAAAGACGGCCTCGTCTTGGCTCCAGGATTTAAGTTCGTTCTCAAAAATCGCCTGATAATGGCCGTAAATGTATGCTCTCGAGTCTTCATCCAAACCGAAATCAGGTATCAGTTTCGACGAACACGCGTGTCTCGCCCGACTTGGAGTCTTCTGAGTATAGGACGCTGTACGCAAAGCCCGGATAATCGGGTTGGCCGATATTCAACCGCAATGTGTTTTCGCCCGTCATTTCGCGGTCCCCTTCTCAATCTGCGCGTACAAAAAGCCGTATCCGTCCTGGTAGACCGCAACGCGCAATGGCTCTTGTCCGGGCGCCTCGATAGTCAATTCACGCGGAAACCATTTCGCCTTCAGTGGTTCGGGCATCGGGCCGCGATAGGTGAGGTAGGGGCGAAGCGGTTCGGGGATGTCCTGCTCCACTTGCTTGATGGTTTCCGCCACGCGGCGTTGAAATAGTTCGTCTTGGTTGTTCATTGCGGCCATTTTCTTCGGTTTCTTGGCGCGTCGAGCGATAAGGACGGCGACATAGACAGCCAGCGCGACTGCAATCGCAAATCCAGCCCAGTAAGCAAGTTCGCCCGGCAAGCTCATTTCGCCCATCACTTCGCCCCTTTCTTTGACTTCTTCGCGGCTTTCTTCGCTCCGGCTTCCTTCGTCGGCCTGCCCGGCGCCGGTCTGTCTTTCACCTTCTCAAGGTCGGCCTCACGAATAGCATAAGACCTGCCAATCCGCGTCGCCGGTAAGTCGCCGCTGTCTATCAATTGGTTTATGCGGGTTCGGTGTACGCCGAGAAGC
>DASTMP010000031.1:0-1689 GCA_035714085.1 Blastocatellia bacterium | reverse complement strand
ATTCGGGGACTTGGCCGGGCCTTTGCGTCTTGTCTCGAACTCCTCGCTTACCTGCGCCTCAGCATGGCGAGAGAGCGCGTCAAAGGCCTTCACCTTGACTGGATCGGCGAGAGATTGAAATCGGTCATTGCCTAAAAGTTGCAAGCCGTAATCCTGGTAGAGTTCTCCGAATCTTCGAACTCTGGTCAGATAGGCGTCAGCGCTTTCCTCCGGCTTGCGTTGCATCTTCGGCAATCCAACGTCTAGGCGGATCAGTTCTTGAATCAAGGGCTCGCGTAGCTCCTTCGCCGTGGATGTCAGGGTAGGAT
Source organism: Blastocatellia bacterium (assembly GCA_035714085.1). Taxonomy (GTDB): domain Bacteria; phylum Acidobacteriota; class Blastocatellia; order RBC074; family RBC074; genus JAJVID01. The sequence goes on along the minus strand of DASTMP010000031.1, from coordinate 1,381 downwards.
CAATGAAGCGGCTGAATCTATCTTCGAGCGGCCGGCCGAGCGCATCCACCGCGGGCGGAAGCATTCGGCTTACTCCGGGGATTCGGGATTCAATTTGGCCTAGAAAGCCTTCGCCTTTGGTCTGGCGCCGCTCAGTGTCGACCAGACCGGCTATGTCGGCCACGGCTCCGGGAACCACGCTTGCCGCCAGCCTGCCTGCTCTCTCGGTGATGTTTCCGGGCTGTGTCAGGCTTTGGGCGGCCTGCAACAGAGGTTGCTCCATGGCGGTCTTTTGAAGGACGCCGCCGATCGCTTCCGGTAATTGTTTACCTTCCGGCTCTCTCGATTGCTCGAACTCTCGATTGAGTGACGCGCCGAGCGCCATTAGATTGCCGACCGGGGCGAATCCCGTAACTTGATGCCAGCTATTGCCGATCCTGAGCGCGCCCGAGGGCCTTCCGGCCGCCACGTCGCGGGCCGATTTGCCTGGCTCGTCCTCGAACATTCCCGTCATAAGGCCGGCCTCGCCGAGCTTCCAGCCGAGAGCGATGAGTCCGGTCCCGATCGCTCCGCGTCCGAAAAGTTGCGCGAACGCCCGCTCCTCCGCCGGCGTGAAAGCCTTTCCCGCGATCCCTCGCGCGATTCCGAGCGTCCCGCGCGTCAGCCCTACGGGGCTGTAATCGATCATGCGGGCGATGATATTCGTCGGCGTCTTATCGAAGGGTAGGACAACGTCGAGGCCAGCCTTCGCAATTCTGCCGCCTTTCCCGGCCTCGGCGAGCGATTGGCGCGCCTTCCCGAGCGCGGTTGAGATCATGTTGTCGTTAGTGAATACGGCGATCTCCGCGTCGGCCGCAGCCTGGGCCGCAAGCGCGTTGTCGGGATTCTTAATAAGCTGAGAGATTCGGACGGCGCGGTCTCCGGCGGAGGTGACGCCTTGGCGGATCTCGTTCAGGACTTGAACTTTTGCCCGCTCCTCAAGCGCGCTACGGAGCGCCATACTCCTGACGAATTGATCCTCGGCGCCGAGCAGTCGAAAAGTACCGTTGACATAGGCGTCTATTACCTTGTTACCGGAAGCCAGTTGCCTTACCGCCTGAGTCTTCGCGGCCTGTTCGGCGGTCAGCCCCTTGCGTAAGACCTGGATCGCGTCCGTGATACCTTTCTTTGCCGCCTCGCCTCGGAATAGTGACGCGAGATTCGGCCCCGCGACCGTCCGCCTACCGGTCGAGGCCGCCCGCACTATGTCGGCGATAGACGCCGGGATCCTCGCGGCTTGCTCGCTTAGCTGGAAGAGACCAGTCCCGCCGATGTTCCTAAGGTGAGTCGTCGGCTTAGTTAGAAGGCCGGCCTTCCATATGGAAACTAAAGTATCCCAAATTGAGGATTTTTCCGCCGGCGC
>DASTMP010000030.1:0-30747 GCA_035714085.1 Blastocatellia bacterium | reverse complement strand
ATACGAGGATTGGATTGGCATCAACGATCAGGAAAGAGCCAAGACATGGGCGAGATACTGGAGGCCCGAAATTCAGGGATACATTCATGCCTATCTGGCGGCCACTGGCGTCGATCTCTCGGATGAGGTCGTCGACACGCGGCGCGCGGCGGTCCGGTACGTTCAGCCGTCCACGCTGTTGAGAGACCGGCTGGCCGCGCAAGGGACGTCATCCGCCCTGCCGCCCGCTTCGTCGGGTAGAGCGCTGACCGCCGGCGGAATCAATTTCTCCGCCTCGGCCGGATTTCGCAGGCGCAGGCTCAATCCGGCCAGAGAAGATTGATCCGAATCGAGATACCCACGAGCCGCGGCTCCGCCGAAATCCGGAGCCGCCGCGGCTCCGGATCCACTACAACCTGTTATCAGCCCACAGCCGATTGGTCAATTGTGATAATTGTGGCGGCTGTGACCGACAGCCAGATCTAAAAGTAGGAGGCAAATCATGAGCAGCCGATTTAATGCCGAAATATTCAAAACCCAGCCATTCTCCTTTGAAGAAGGGGAAGAAGGTGAAAGGGACAGACCAGTGAGGCATGGCGGAGTAGCCTCCCGCAGACCCGGCGCCAGGGGCCAGGCAAAGGCCAGGCGCCAGCCGACGGCGAGACCGCGCCCGCGCCCTCAATTTCCGGTCAGATTCCCGGTCTTCCCGCTGCCATACCCGGTGTGGCCCGGCTTGCCGCCCGAACCCTCGAAAGAGCCCGATGCCCAGGAACCACCGATAGATTCCGCCCCGGACGACACGCCCGCTTCACAGCTCGAAACCGGTCAGGGCGGCAAGAGGCGCGAGTACGTGCGCAGGGCGCAGAGCAGGCTGAATCAACTTCTGGGATTGAGGCTTCCGCTCGATGGCGAGATGGGAGCGCAGACACGCGCCGCGATTCGCAGCTTGCAGCGAAAATATGGGCTGCCTGTCGATGGGGTCATCCGGCGCCAGACTGAACGCATATTGACCGCAGCCGTCCCGTCCCTGCGCCCGGCCGGCGCGGAGGAAGAGCTCGACAGTGAGATTGATCGGGGCAGTTATGAATACGCCGTGTGGGTGCAGCGTTCACTGAACCGCATCCAGGAATTGCGGCTGGCTGAAGACGGGATCATCGGCGCGCAAACCCGCAGCGCCATTCGCAGCTTCCAGCAACGATACGGGTTGACCGTGGACGGTATCGTCGGGCCGCAGACCGAGGGCGCTTTGATCCAGGCCGGCGCCGACCCTCCGCCAGGGGGCGTGGGTTCTTACCTCCCGGTAGCTCCTCCGACTGGCGGGTCGACAGGCTCGCTTGCCTGGGGGGCCAAAGTTTCAAATGAATTCCGAACCAAGGTCATAAATATCGCCAGGGGGCTAAATTGCGACCCGAACCACCTCATGGCCGCCATGGCATTCGAGTCGAACGAGACTTTCAGCCCATCCGTTCGAAACCGTTATAGCGGGGCTACGGGGCTCATTCAATTCATCTCGTCAACGGCGCAGAGGCTTGGAACGACGACGGACGCTCTGGCCGCAATGACTGCCGAGCGGCAATTAGACTACGTCGAGCGGTATCTGCAGCCTTATACCAACCGGCTAAGTACGGTTGAGGACGTTTATATGGCCATCCTATGGCCCAAAGCCATAGGTCAACCGAACAGCGCCGTTTTGATGTCGCGTTCTAGCGCCGATGCCAGTAATCGACTGGCTTACGAGCAGAACGCCCCTCTGGACGCCAATCGCGACGGCAGTATTACGAAAGCCGAAGCTGCCGAGCCGGTTCGACAGAGACTGACGAAGGGGTTGCTGCCCGGTAATGTCAGCGCGGCCCCTACTTCCGGCAGACCGAGCTCTTCCCCCCCGGTTCCTCCCTTAAACGGCGGACCGGCGACTCCAAAATCGCCATCGAGAAAAGAGCTGAGCGGCAGCGTCTGGGTCGGCCGATTTCGCGGCAGCGCGAGTCCGGACGATCTCGCCCCGCCCTTCCGTGAGAACGTCAAGAAATTCCTCGGGGCCCTGGCCGCAGGCGGGGCCACCTACAAGATCAGCGCGACGTTCCGTCCGGTGCAACGGCAGTATCTCATGTATTGGGCGGCGCAGATTGCCAGGGGCGGTAGTACAGGGCAAAACATTCCACCGTACCCCGGCGTGGATATCGAGTGGTGGCACGGCAGCGTCGATGCCTCCAGACGGGCGGCCCAGGAGATGGTGGACGCTTTCGGGATCGGCGGCAATCCGGTCGCGTATCCGGAGCGCTCGCTCCATGACGAGAGCAAGGCGATCGATATGAAGATTAGCTGGCCCGGGAATTTGCGAATCAGGAGAGCGGACGGCCAGTATGTCACCATCGCGTCTTCGCCAAAGGACGGAACCAATCGGGACCTTGTCGAGGTCGGCAAAAGTTACAAGGTCTTCCACTTGGCAAGCGATCCCCCACACTGGTCGGAAAGTGGCGGCTGATTCTCGGCGACGCCGATTCACGGATGGGAAGTTATGATCATCGATTGCCATTGCCATGCCGGAAGAGGCGACGGGCTGACCGGACCCTGGGACACCAACGCGTCGCTCGAAAAATATCTGCCGCGAGCCATACGGGCGGGCATCGACCGCACGGTGCTGCTCGCGGCGTTCCACTCGGATTACTCCCTGGCCAATCGTGAAGTGGCGCGAATCATGGCTTCCCGCCCCGACCGTTATTACGGATTCGCCTTTGTGCACCCGGAACGCGATCGCGGGCGGGTAGCGGCGATGGTCGAGGAGGCGGTCACGCGCTACGGCTTCGTTGGGATCAAAGTCCACCGCCACGATTCGCCGATCACGCGCGAACTATGCGAAGTCGCGCGGGGATTCTCATTGCCGGTCATGTACGACGTTACGGGCGAGATCCCGGCGATCGAACTGCTGGCCGAGGAATATTCCGACGTGCCATTCATTATCCCGCACCTCGGCAGTTTCGCCGACGACTGGCGGGCGCAACTGGCGCTGATCGATCACCTGGCACGGCATCCGAACATTTATACCGACACCTCGGGGGTGCGGCGATTCGATCTGCTTGATCAGGCCGTTCGACGGGCGGGGGCGGAAAAAATCCTCTTCGGGTCCGACGGGCCGTGGCTGCATCCAGGAGTAGAGCTGGCTAAGGTCAAGGCCCTCGGGCTGTCGCCGGCGGAGGAACGGATGGTGTTGGGCCAAAACTTCCTGCGGCTGATCAACCATCGCCGTTCAGCTTGCGAGCCGCCCGTCGCATTTGCAGCGCGCGGTCGGTCACGCCGAGCCTAGCGGCGGCGCGTTGAAGGTTGCCATTCTCTTCTTCGATCACGATCCTCTCGGCCAGGGCGCCAGCGGCGCGCTCGATCTCTTTCAATCCCGCTCCCGAGGTGACCGCCAGGCGGACCACTCCCTCCAGACCTCCATCACACCAGACCTTCATTTCGTCGTCTTCGCGGGGCCTCTCGTCTTCCGGGATATCGCCGGCGGTAATGCGGCCCGGTCCCACGTGACGTTGAACGATTCGCATGATCAATTGTTTGAGATCCCGCACATTGCCCGGGTAATCACGCATGAGCAGGTATTCGAGCACGACGTCATCGAGTTCGGGCGGGGCGTCGGGTCGAAGCTGATCGATGAAAAATCTGGTCAGCAGCGGTATGTCTTCACGGCGTTCGCGTAATGGCGGCAGGCGCCCGACCCAGCCGGCGATCCGGTAATAGAAGTCGCGCCGGAACCGGCCGCCCGACTGTTCTTCGGTGAGGTCGCGATTGGTCGCGCAGACAAGCCGGAAATCGGTCTTCTGCCATGTATTGCTCCCGACGCGTTTATAGGCGCCCTCTTGCACTACTCGCAGCAACTCGGCCTGTAGATTCAACGGCAGTTCTCCCACTTCATCGAGAAAGAGCGTGCCGCCGTCTGCCAGGGCGAAGGCCCCGTCTCGGGCGCCGATGGCGCCGGTGAATGCGCCCCTCTCGTGGCCGAAAAATTCGCTGCCAGAAAGCTCCGGCACAATCGTCGTGCAATCGGAGACCACCAGGCTATGTTTGTGAGGCCGCCGGTCGAGGGTGTGAATCAATCTGGCGACCAGTTCCTTGCCGGTTCCGCTCTCGCCGGTGATCAGGATCGAGGCGTTCGTAAAACGCGCGACCTCGACGATCTGCCTCAAGGCGCGAATCCAGGCGGGGCTTCGTCCGGCCAGGTTACCGTTCACCAGCGGTGATTGCATGATCTCGTCGACCTCTTTCCAGCGCGCGAAACGCGCCACCACTTCCTGCTCCGGGTTGGCCGAATGGTCCCAGGCAAAGACATCCGATGCGCCGGCCTGCAGCAACCGCCAGGCTCCACGGTTGTCGAGGGCGGCCTGGGAGAGCGCGATCGCCAACACACGCCCCAGCCCGTGGCGGCTCGTCTCGCGCAGAAAATCACAGAGTTGTGACGTGACCCGGTCGAAAAAGAGCACGCCCTGCCCCTCCGGCGCCGATGGATCGACTTCATATAGGCCGATCCCTGCCTGATCCAAGGCTTCGAGCATAGCGCTTTCGGGTCTGGCTTTGTCCAACCCAAGGAAGTAATGCCAAACTCTGGTCGCGTAACACATATAATCTTCTCGGTATTATTTGAAAATCGTGATCATGGGACCGATGGCGAGCACGGCATTTGGACAAATCGTGTTCGAATCCAGGTTAAGCGGCGAGGGACCGACTCTATCTCGTCGTCAGTCGGCGCCGGAACACACGCCACACTTCCGGCCATGGCTGATGTTTCCAGCTTTCGCCGAGAGGACAGGCATGATCGCCACTCCACCGTGACCGCTGAGACTTAATCGATATCTGACACTACCTACTGGCGCCCGGTTAAAAAACATGTCGCGCGAATTTTCGCGGAAGGAAATAAGTTAGTTTTGTGATCGTAAAAGGATGTAATATTTAATAGCCCCATCCACCAAAACGGTATCACCTCAGAAATCCTACTGGAGGCATTCGAATGTTACGACTGTCCGCTTTGCTCGTCCTTCTGATCGTGAGCTGTAATATCTGCGAGGCTCAGACCTATACTCGCCGACCATACGGAAGCGCATCAGTCAGCCGCTCTGAAATTACATTCTCGCTTGCCGGCGATCTTTGGATAGTCGATCGAAGCGGCGGAGATGCGCGTCGTCTCACGTCGTTTCCGGACTGGAAGGCGTATCCGGTCTTCTCGCCCGATGGCTCAGAGATCGCCTTTAGTATGTACGCCAACAACAACCTGGATGTATATGTCATTCCGGCTTCAGGCGGCGAGCCGCGACGCTTGACCTATCATCCCAGCGTTGATTTTTCTTGTGGATGGACCCCGGATGGGAAAGCTGTTCTGGTAGAGTCGTTTCAAGCCGCCCAACGATTTTCCGTAGAAGCGCGGTTGCTGACAATTCCTACTGGCGGCGGAATGCCGGCTGAACTCCCATTACCTCAAGCCGGTATGGGGTCATTCTCACCCGATGGCGCTCGGATCGCTTACACACCGCTTCCATTCCCCCCTCAAGACATGTTCCATCGCAATTACCGGGGCGGCGCTACATCCTCGATTCTGATAGGTAATCTATCCGATAGCCATACCGAGGAACTGCCGCGTTCAGACTCCAATGACGGTTTTCCGATGTGGATCGCCGGTAATATCTATTTCGTTTCGGATCGCGCCGGCGCTTATAACCTCTTCGTTTACGACATGAGATCGAAGAAAGTCACCCAACTGACACGCTTCGATAAATACGGTATCAAGTTCGCCTCTGCGTCCGCATCCGGCGACGCCATAGTGTTCATTCAGGACGGAGCGATTCACCTGTACGACATGAAAACCGCGAGCCATCGGCCGATAGAAATTCGGCTGAGCGGAGATTTTCCGGAAACCAAACCGCGTGAAGTCAATGTGGCAAGCTGGATTCGCTCATCCGATGTATCTCCGGATCGAAAGTACGTACTCCTTGAGGCAAGGGGAGAAATCCTGAAGGTTGATCTTCAGACCGGAGGGGCTGAGAACCTGACACAGAGTCCAGAAGTAGCGGAACGCATTCCCCGTTGGTCGCCCGACGGCAAGAAGATAGCTTATCTGTCCGATGAGTCGGGCGAATATCAACTACACATCAGGCCGAGCGCAGGCGAAGGCCCGGCGCGCAAGATCGCGATCGAACAGAAGCCATCAGTATATTCCGAACTGCGATGGTCGCCCGATTCGACCAAAGTCGCGTTATCCAATCGTGGGCTTTCGCTATTATATGTGGATATCGATCAGGGAGAATCTCATCGCGTAGACATCGAAACCCGTGCCGACCCTGAGGAAGGCTCCTTCTTTCAACCGTCCTGGTCTCCGGACAGCCGATGGCTCGCCTATACCAAATACTTGCCCAACCGACTCAGAGGCGTTTTCGTTCACTCTCTTGATAGCGGGAAAAGCGCGCTGATCACCGATGGCCGAAGCGATTCCCGAAATCCGTCCTTCGATAGGCATGGAAAGTACCTCTACTTCCGCGGCAGCGCAAACGCCGGTCCCGCCAAATACGGGATGTCAGGAAATCCGTTCAGGTCGTCGGTCACCTACTCAACCTATGTCATTCTACTCAACAAGAACAGCGTTCTGACTCGCGAGGCGAGCGATGAAGCATCGGCCCCGATTCACATAGATTTTGAAGATATCGGCGCCCGCATCTTACCCTTGCCGGAAAACTGGTCCATCGCTTCAACTAACGATCGCCCCAGGTTCGAGCGAGACAAAGCCCCCCTGAAGGATGTGAAGATCAAGATCGACCCGCGCGCTGAATGGCGCCTCATCTATAACGAAGCCTGGCGGTTGATGCGGGAATACTTCTATGATCCGGGGCATCATGGTCAGGATATTTCAGCGCTCAAAGAAAAGTATGCAGACTACCTTCCGAATGTTGTCACACGCGAGGAACTGAATTCCGTCCTCAAAGAGGCCTTCTCCCACTTTTCAGTCAGCCACATGCGAATCGAAGGAGGCGACCAGCCTCCTTCGAGCGGCCAGAGTGAAAGAATCGGATTGCTTGGAGCTGATTATAAGATCGATCAGGGCAAGTTCCGATTCGCGCATATTTATCGAGGAGACAACTCAATTCAAAAGCAGCTTCGATCTCCGCTCGGCCAGCCCGGCTTGGATATCAAAGAGGGAGATTATCTTTTGGAGGTGGATGGCCAGAAGCTGAAAGAGGGAGATAACCTGTATCGCTACTTCATCGGCAAAGCTGATCAGCCGTGCCAATTGAGAATCAGTTCAACGGCGGATTGGGAACAGTCACGTGTCGTAAACGTCACTCCGGTGGCTGATGAATATACGCTTCGCAACTACGACTGGGTGACGACGAATCGTCGCAAAGTCGAACAGCTTTCAGGCGGGAAGCTCGCCTACATTTACCTGCCGGATACAACCGAAAACGGCTACGAGAAATTTAACCGGGAATTTTACGCGCAACTGGACAAGCAAGGCGTGATCATTGACGAGCGCTTCAACGGCGGCGGAGTAACCCCCGATTACATCATTGATATTCTGAGAAGATTCCCGCTCTACAAGATGATATCGCGCGAATCAGAAGATGTATCGATACCGATGGGGGTGATCGAGGGACCACGAGTGATGATCATCAACGAGTTTTGCTCCTCGGGCGGCGACGGAATGCCGTTCATGTTCAGAGCCGCCAGGCTGGGAACTCTCGTTGGAAAGCGAACTCTCGGCGCGAAAGTCGGGGCAGGCCATCAGGACCTGCTCGATGGCGGCAAAATAAATGTTCCAGATTGGGGGCACTACGACCACACCAAGGGCGTCTGGGGAGTAGAGAATTTCGGTGTCCCGCCAGACATAGAAGTCGACATCCTGCCTGCCGACTGGCGAGCGGGGCGGGATCCACAGCTTGAACGCGCTGTTCAAGTCGCATTGGAAGAATTGCGGAAGAACCCGCGAAGTAACAAACGTCCAAAGTTCCCCGTCTATAAGTAAGCTGTGGGCTTGGCGATACCGCCGTTCAATGGCGAGCGCGAGGTGGAACGCAGCGACCGATGCGCCAAACAGTCACTCATGACGAAGCAACTGCGCCGGCTCGATCCTTAGAGCGCGTCGCGCGGGCACATAGCGCGTCGCCATTGTCACTAGCAGCAAACCAAAGGCGGCGGCCAGCAGTATAGGCGGATCGGAGGGCGACATGCCGACGAGCAGGCCGCGGCTATAGTCATCCCTGTGTTCCTCGCGCCCCCGGTAGTTGAACCTATGCGCCAATGTTGTTTGGTCTGATTTAGACAATATGGAGTACCTCAACCATTCCGGCCAACGGCTTCTGGCTGCCTGATTCTTCAGAGCCGGGAATCGAGATCTATTCTTGACAAATTTCGCGTACTGTTTATTATCGGCGGAATTGTGGTCATAGAAATACGTCGAAATTTCCCCCTGGTGAGTGGGACACCAAAAAAACCAAGTTAAAACCGAATATTACCTAAGAAGCTGCGCTTCACAGAGTCGGGTACCACAATTGACGCCCCATCAAGACGAAGTCGTACCTGACGGGCACACGTGTCCGTTATAAAGTATTGGCGCGCCCGCTGCTTCTTTGCGCAGGCGCCGTTTACTGGAAAGTAGGAGGCTCATGCGAATTAAGTGGCTTAAAGTGATCATTGTTCTGCTGGTCATTGCGGCATGTTGCGTAATGATGTCCGCTCCATCTCAAAACGTGAAGGCGCAGGGCGCCTCCCCGAAAGACGGGACTTCCGAGAGCGATAACCTGTCTAAACAGCTTTCATCTGCTCTCCGCACCATGGGCTTCACGGGAAGGATCGAATCGAAACTCGAGATGCGGCTTGGCCGTAAAATCGATAATCACCTCGCAGACCTGGGAAGACTTGCGTTTCACGACAGCCTTCTCGGTTTAAATGACGATAACTCTTGCTCGGGCTGCCATGCCGCTCCGTCCGGCTTCGGCGACACGCAATCCATTGCCATCGGAATTGAAAACAATAACATTGTGGGTCCGGATCGCGCCGGCCCGCGCAACCAGCGGCGCACGCCGATGGTTCTAAATACTGTCTTCTATCCCAGGCTGATGTGGAATTCACGGTTCGCCTCGCTCTCCGGTAACCCGTTTGACAACAGCGACGGATTCCTGTTCCCGGCGCCGGAAGGACTTTCGCTCTCATTCCTCCCGCACTTGCTGACAGCGCAGGCATTCATCCCTCCTACAGAGAGAACTGAGATGGCCGGCTTCGGTCCGAATGCGCCGGCTACCAACGACGGCATTCGCGCCGCCGTCGTGGACAGATTGAACGCCAATTCAGAGTATCGGCAGCTTTTCGCCGACATCTTTATTGACGCGCATGACGGCGGGCCTATCACCTACGAAATGCTCGCCAGAGCGATCGCCGAGTTCGAGTTCAGTCTGACGTTTTCCGACGCCCCGATCGATATGTTTGCGCGCGGCGACAAGTCCGCGATGAGCGATTCTCAGAAACGCGGCGCGCTGCTCTTTTTCGGTAAGGCGGGCTGTGTTAAATGTCATGCCGTATCGGGGGAATCCAACGAGCAGTTTAGCGACTTCAGGCAGCATGTGATCGGCCTCCCACAGCTTTTCCCCAAAGTCGGGAACGTGCTTTTCGACGGACCAGCCGCCAACGAGGATTTCGGCCTGGAACAGATAACAGGTAATCCGGCCGATCGTTATGCGTTCCGGACATCCCCGCTGCGCAATGTAGTACTGCAACCAACATTTTTTCATAACGGGGCTTACACAAGGCTGGAGGACGCCCTGCGGTTTCACCTCGACGCCATTAGCTCGGCGCGAAAATACAATCGGGCTCAGGCCGGCGTTGATAACGATTTACAAGTGGGTCCGATAGAGCCCGTGTTACAGCGCATCGATCCGTTGCTGGCGACGCCGGTAACGCTCACGAATGACGAGTTTCAGTGGCTCCTGGAGTTCGTGCGTGACGGTTTGCACGACCCACGCGCCACCCCGAAAAGGCTGCGCCAGTTAATCCCCGATAGTCTTCCGAGTGGAAGGCCCGTGCATATTTTTGAGTAGCTCGCCTCGATGAGCGCCGACAATGCCGGGCGCGGGCGCCCATTAGCTGCGCCGGCGCCCGGCATACTCCCCCGAGTCACTAAACTTCTTCTTACAGCCGACATTGACTTTCCGACATAAAATGTATAGCTTATCCTCGCCTGACGTAGGCATCCCTGATAAATACAATATATTGCCCCCGGGAAACCTCCAGTTCCTCTCTGTATAACTAGAGGTTATTGGAGGGAATCCGCAAAAATCCCCATTTCATCCGCTCCCACAACTAAAGCGCGAGAATCAGAGCGCCTGGACATCGCAGGACGAGCGCTCCCAGGAAGTGGTCATTGTGTTTCCCTGACCCGAATCTCGCCGCCCGGAATCTGGCATCGTGCAAAGAAGCAGCCTCACGGTGTGCAAAGACGCAGCCTCACGGTGTCGTTGAGATAATTCAGTACCTACACGCCGAAATATATCCCCCAACTATTGGAGGTAATATGCTTAGTCAGATCGCGAAACTCTTTTGTTTTGTCATCGCTCTTGGTTTAGCAGCCTCGCCCGCTTTTGCGCAGGCGCGTAGTTCATCCGCCGACATAACCGGCGTTGTCAGGGATCCCGGGAGGGCAGTCGTGCGCAGGGCCACGGTCAAAGCGACCAACATGGCCACAGGATTGACGCGCAGCGCCATATCTGACACGAAGGGCGCCTATCGCATTCCGCTTCTGCCGCCGGGCGTATATGAAGTGAAGATCGAAGTTAACGGCTTCAGCACGCAAATCAATAAAGAAATCACACTCACGGTCGGTCAGGTCTTGACGCTCAACTTCGATCTGGCGCTCGGCAGCCCTAAAGTAGTCATCGAGACCGCCGAGCCGTTGATCGAGACTGAGCGGACACACCAGTCTTCGACCATCACTCAGAGACCGATCAATAGCCTGCCGATTAACGGGCGCAACTTTCTCGACTTCGCCAGGCTGACTCCGGGCGTGGTGGAGGAAAGCCCGGCGATCGTCGCCGCCCAACTCGCCCCCTTGACGACTTCGGGCCTTTCCTTCGCCGGTCAGAACGGTCGCGCCAACAGCGTTCAGATCGACGGGGTGGACAATAATGACATCGCGAGCAACGGCGTGCGCCCGACCATCAGTCAGGAGGCGGTGAGCGAGTTCCAGATCAACCGCAACGGTTACAGCGCTGAGTTCGGGCGCGCCGCCGGAGGCGTCATCAACATCGTCTCGAAGGGCGGCGCGAATCAGTTTCACGGAAACCTCTATAACTATTTCCGCAACGAGCTGCTCGACGCGCGCGACCCCTTCGACAGCGCGCTGCGGCAGAATCCGCCCTTCAGGCGCAACCAGCCAGGCTTCACCTTCGGCGGTCCGATCATGAAAGACAAGATATTCTTCTTTACGGCCTACGAGGGATTGATCCGGCGCGAATCGTGTTTCACTTCGATCCTGTCCGATTCTTCGATCTTGCAGCCCACCGCGGGGCAGCAGGACCTGATCGCCACGCTGATCGGATCGAGGTCGCCGGCGCTCGTCACGCAAGGCCAACGACTTCAGGCGCTGCTCACCACCGCGCCGGACAGCCCATTCCCGCTCAACCGCAGCACCTACAACCTGCTCGCCAGTTCGAACGGCGCATTCCCCCTAATTCAGACTTCGAGCACGGGCAGCGTCCGGGTGGACTACGGCTTGAGCGAACAGGATTTTATTTTCCTCCGAGGCAGTCTGACCAACGACAGTCAGCACAACTTCGGCGTCGGCGGCCAGTTCGGGCCCTCCTCAGGCTTCGACATAGGTAGTCGAGACAACACCATTGTTCTCGGCGAGACGCACGTTTTCCGCAGTGGGGCGTCGAATGAATTCCGCTTCCAATTGGTACGCAACACTTACAATGTCGACACCGTAGACCCGTTCGGACCGCGCATCCGGCTGGCCGGCATCGGCGTATTCGGCCGGGAGTTCGCGTCGCCTTCGGATCGAGCGCAGCGGCGCTTTCAGTTCGTCAACAACTTCAGTTTGCCGGCAGGCAGGCATAACCTCAAATTCGGGGCCGATTTCAGCCACTACAACATAGACACCGCCAGCGCCGTCTTTCTCGGCGGTTTCATCGATTTCGCTCAACTGCCCATATCGCTGGGCCAGGTGCTGGGCGACAGCGCGACGTCGCAACTCGTCTCGGCGCTCTCTGGGCTCGGGAGGTCCGACCTCGGTCCGGTGCTACAGGATGGACAGACGCAACCGCTGACCGTCGTCCAGCTGGCGAGTTTGGGCTTCGCGCGCTCTATCAATCAGGGCTTCGGCAATCCGAAGGCGCAGCTTGACGGAGGAAATCTCGGCCTCTACGTGCAAGACGGATTCAAGGCGCGACCGAATTTGTACCTGAGCTACGGTCTGCGCTACGACTATGATCTGCTGCCAACGGGGGCGCCGCGCGACAACAATAATTTCGGTCCGCGCTTCGGCTTCGCCTACGATCCTTTCAATAATCAGAAAACGGTGATCCGTGGCGGCGGCGGCGTCTACTACCAAACGGTATTCACCGGCCTGGCCTTCATCCCGTCCGTGCTGCAAAACGGAGCGATCAGCAATCTTTTTGTTTCCGCCGACCCGCGGCTGACGCCGATCTCGCCGACCTCTCCTTGCGGTAAAGCCTTGGCTACAGGCTTGGCTCCGTCTTTCTGCTTCTATCAGCAGCTGGCCGCGCAGGGCCTGTTGACGTTTCCCTCAACTAGTACTATTCCGGAATCGGCCTACGCGAATCTGCTCGGCCTGACGCGCGCGACGAGCGCCAACCGGCTGCTGGTGCGGCTGGCCCCGGACGCAGTCAATGGTTACAGCGCTCAGGCCAGCCTCGGCATCGACCGCCAGCTAGCTCGCGACTTTACCGTCTCGATCAACTATCTGTTCAACCGCGGCTTAAAACTCATTCGCCCCCGGCAGGCCAACGCGCGGCCAGACCCGACAATGCCCGACGTTTATGGTCGCCCGGCATTGACCGGACGCGCCGACCCGACGCGGTTGGCCGATTACGTTTACGAGACGGCCGGCAATTCGGTCTACCACGGCATGGCCGTGTCGGTGAACAAGCGCTTCAGCAAGCATTACCAGCTGATCGGGTCTTACACCTTCAGCAAATCGATCAGTGAAAACGACGACGTCGCCTTCGAGCTAGGGCCACAAGACCCGACCAACGTCCGCGCCGATCGCGCGCTTTCGTCCTTCGACGCGCGTCACAGGCTGTCGCTTGCGTCGATCTTCGAAAGTCCGTACCGTGGCGGCAGTGGCAGCGCCTGGTACAAACGGGCGCTCGCCGATTTTTATATGTCGCCGATCGTCACTGCGCGCAGCGGTTTCCCCTTCAACATCCAGACGGGATTTGACGTCAACCTCGACACCAACAACAACGATCGCCCGGTCATGGTAGGGCGCAACACCGGCATCGGGCCGTGGTCCGTCACCACCGATCTGAGAGTAGGACGGCGAATGCGCTTCAGGTCCGACAAGCCGCTCTCGCTCGAACTCATGTTCGACGCGTTCAATTTATTCAACCGCGCCAACTTCAAGGAAGTGAACAATATCACCAACAGCGCGCTCCCCCTCGATCAGGTGGCGGATGAGGGTGGCGTTCGCCTCAGAGGCGAATTGGATAACAAGGCAAGCCAATTCTGCGGCTTCACCTCGGCGTTCGCGCCACGCGTCATTCAGCTCGGGGCGAAGCTTACTTTCTAAAACGAAGCGCGTAACTCTGGGAGAGGGGACATGCCACAGAGACGGGGAGACAATGGGGCAAGGGGACAAGGGGACAAGGGGACAATATGTTTTTCTTCTTGTCTCCTTGTCTTCCTCTCACTCTCTCTGTCTCTCCGTCTCTCCGTGGCTGGTCAGATAAAATCGTTCGAGAAACGGGCGATATCTTCGGCGCAAGAGATGTCCGCTTCCAACCTCGACGCTGCGCTGCCCGACCGCCCCTTTGCGGGCTGGTTCAGCGAGGTCATCGGCCCGAAGGCCGGCGTAGTCTGGCAACTGACCGAATGCGGCGATCCGCTCGCCGCCTCGGGCGAGGCGGGACAAGATCTCCCCGCCTGCGCTGAAGTCAACGCCAGCTTGCCGGGCGGACGAAAAGTATTTGTCGTAATCAGTGTCGGGACTTTCAAAAAAGGGCTGACCGGAAAGCCTTCCTTCTTCCGCGCAGTCATCGAACAGAACGAGCGGTTATATCAGGTCCGCCGGTTGAGCGAATTGCCGCAGATGTTGCGCGCTCCGGAAGGCCCTTCTACGACCGTCGCTAAAAAACGAATCACTAATCTGCCCGAAATTAAAATGGATTCGGCATTGGTCCACAAGCCTGTTATCTACCTGGGGCCGATGTTTGCAAGCGTTCCGCCTGTGACCGACGACCTGGGCCTGGTGGAGGAAACTTCTGCGCCTCCTGCGCCGCCCCCGCCGCCTTCGACATCCTCGACGCAAGACTTCGAGCGGGTTCCGGAAAGCGACTTGCAAAGCCGCGCTATAACCGAAGTCAAACCGGAATATCCGCCGACCGCCAAGAAGATGAAGGCGACAGGAACGGTCGAGGTGGAGATTACGATCTCGGAAGCGGGGCTTGTTATCGAGGCCAAGGCAATCAGCGGTCACCTTGCGCTACGGAGCGCGGCCGTAGAGGCGGCGCGTAACTGGGTCTTCAAACCGGCAATGCTCAACGGCAAGCCTGTCAAAGTGAAGAGCGTCTTGACCTTCATCTTCGTCCCCAGCGCATAGGAGCGCAGATACGCAGAGGCCGAGCCGTTTTGCAAACGCGCGCTGGAGATCTTCGAGAAGGCGCTCGGCAAAGATCATCCAGACACCAGCACGAGCATTAACAACCTTGCAGTCCTTTACCAGGCGCAAGGCCGATACGACGAGGCCGAACTACTCTACCGACGCGCCATCGCCATAGTGACAAACGTCCAAAGTTCCCCGTCTATAAGGTAAGCTGTGAGTCTGGCGATACCGCCGTTCAACGGCGAGCGCGAGGTGGAACGCAGCGACCGACGCGCCAAACAATCACTCATGACGAAGCAACTGCGCCGGCTCGATCCTTAGAGCGCGTCGCGCGGGCACATAGCACGTCGCCATTGTCACTATCAGTAAACCAAGGGCGGCGGCCAGCAGTGTAGGCGGATCGGAGGGCGACACGCCGACGAGCAGGCCGCGAATCAATCGGTTAGCGATATAGATGCCCGGGGCGCCAATCAGCAGTCCCGCCACTACGAGTAGCGCCCCTTCTTTCAGCGCTAGACGGAGGATGCGTCCGTGATCAGCGCCGAGCGCTAACCTTATGGCCAGTTCGTGACGCCGCCGCGTCACCGATCCCGAGACCACGCCGAATAAGCCCATCGCCGAGAGGAGGAGCGCGCCGACTGCGAAGGCGCTGATCAGGGTCGCGCCGATCGCCTGAGGACTTAGCGACGCCTGGACGATGTCGTCCATGGCCCGGGGATCGCCTACCGCAACCCGCGGGTCAATACGATGAACAGCCGATTGTACCTCGGGCAGGAGCGAGTGTGGTTCACGGGTTGTCCGCATGACGAAGAAAAGAGGGCGAGAGCCAAAGCTCTCGGTATTTCGCACCAGAACCTGTGGACGCCCATCGGCATGAACCTCATAGAGTCGAGCTTGATTGACGACGCCGATGATCGTGAGCGACAGTTCACCCATCCGGACCTGGGCCCCTATAGCATTTCCTTCCGGAAAGAAACGCCTGGCAATCGCGGTATCAATCAGGGCTTCAGTCACTCCGTTTGGAGGGGGCTCAGTGAAGGTACGGCCGGCCTGTAGCCGCATGCCCATCGCCTCGATATAGTTCGGGCGCACGAAGATCCGATCGATGAGCGCTCTGTCCCGCTCGGCATTGCCGGTGTTACCCGGAGCGCCAGGAACGGTGATCGTCGCCTGAGAAAAAAAGGCAGTCGCAGTAAGGGGCAGCGCTGACGCGGCGCTCGCCCCGGTGACACCGGGAATCGCGGCTAGCGCGAGCTGAACGCGCTCGTGGAATGCGATGGCATCGCTCATTTTTGGAAAAAACTCGGGCGGCGTCCGCACCCGAACGGTGAACAGGCCATCCGGGTTGAAGCCTGGATCTGCCCGAAGCAACCGCTCGAAGCTGCGCATGACGAGCGCGCCACTGCTCAGCAGAACGAGCGAGAGAGCCACCTGCGCGACGATCAGGCTGCGGCGTAAGCGGCCTTGCCCGCCGCCGCCGCGGACCGCGCTGCCGGCCAGAAGCGATGATAAAGACACTCGCGCTGACCACACCGCTGGCGCCGCCGCAGCGAGCGCGCCGAGCAAGGCGCCAATCGCGATCACCGTGACTGCGATCGATGAGTCGATGGCGATCGCTTCGCGGCGCGGCAAGTCGAGCGGAGCGAGGGCGACGAGAGATCGCGCGCCCCAGATTGCGACAAGCGCGCCGAGCGCGCCGCCGGCGAGGCCGAGCAGGCCGCCCTCAAGCAGAGTCGAGCGCACAATGGCGGCCGTGTTTGCGCCGAGCGCGCGCGAAACGGCCACTTCATGCTGGCGCTGCGCCGCTCGCGCGATCAACACCGATGCGAGATTCAGCATCAGCATGAATACGAGGACGAGGCCTGCGGCGCCGAGCACGACGAGCGCGGGTCGAATCCGCGATATGACATCCGCCTTCAATCCAACCGGATACAACTTCAAGCCGCGACTGTTGAAATCGCGCGCATCGATGGCGCGGCCGACGGAGGCCACCGCGGCGGCCACCGCGTCCGGCGATGCGCCGTGACGAGCGCGGATGATCCCCGCGTATCCGCCATCCCGCGGATTAGTCCGCGCGAGGTCTCCGATTGGGATATATGCGTCCACACGCTGCGGAGGCGCGGCCGCATCGTTTCGCACGAAGGTGAAATCCGGCGGCGCCACGCCAATAACAGTAAATGGCCGCCCCTGGAGGCGTACATCCGCGCCGACGATGCTGGGATCGGCTCCGAGCCGTTTCCACAACTGATGCGTCAAAATTATCACTTGCCCGGGCGCTGGACCGATCTTGCCCGGCACAAAGCTGGGGGCGATCTCGTCAGGCGCAAAGCTACGGCCTAGCGCGGGCGTAACGCCGAGCAGATGAAACAAGTTCGGTGACGTCCAGGTCACGGCGATTTCCATGGGCTCGGCGCCTTCCCGTAAAGAGAAAACCCCGCCGAGGAACGGCTGCAGACCCGCGGCGGCCTCGATAATGCCGTTGGTTTTCTGCAGCTCCACAATATCGGTTCCGGCCAGTGAACCGCGCGGGACATCGGCGATGGAACCGTAATCGCGCCAGACGTAATACAGGTCGCCGGGATCCTTGTAGGGCATCGGGTCAATCAGAATCTTCTGCGCCGCGGTGTAGACCACGGCGAACATGCCGAGCCCGATCGTCAGCGTGCCGATCGTCGTTGCTGCGAAGATCGGAGAACGCGCTAGCCGCCGTCTGACGAGCTCAATATCACGGCCCCAGTCGCCGGCGCGCCGCCACAAGGCCGCTGGGCGCGCCCGCTCTGCAGCGCCGTTGCGCAGCGAGTCGACAAACGCACGGGCCCAAAGCGCTATAAGGCGGATCCTCCCGCCAGTTTTCAGAGCGTCGCACGCGCGATCCATGTACGCCTCGACCACTGCGGCGCCCATTTCGTCGCGGAAGTCGGGCGGATAGAGTCGGCGCAGGAGCCGGAACCAGCGCTCCGATAGGTTGAGCATGCGATTTCGCGTCATTTGACCTCCTTCGGCAGCAGGCCTCCAAGTCGCGCTGCCCGCGTCAGCAGTTCTAGCCTTTGCGCCTCCGCCCGCGCAACGCGCCTGCCTGCGCTCGTGATGCGGTAATAGTTTCGGCGTTCGTCGCCCCTATCCGACGCCGGCCGGCGATCCGCGGCCTCTATCAGCCCGGCCTCCACCATGCGCGCCAGCGCGCGGTACATCGTTCCTACGTCAGGGACCGACGTTTCGCCGCGCGCTTCGATGTCCTGAATGATTCCGTAGCCGTGCCGTTCGCCGGACGCGAGACTGAGAAGTATGTGAAACTCGACCTGACGCAATGGCAGGCGCTTGTCTATCCCGCGGTCACGATCCATTCCCATGAACTACCTCTCTAGCTAAATATGTCGCATTCTATGCGCCGCGCATATAGTATATGCGCGGCGCATGCATCATTGTCAAGACCCACAGGCAGGTTCCAGATGGCTTTTCGCGCTGTACCTTGAAATAAAAGTCCGGTTGATAAATGCCCGAGCGGGGTTTGGAGTGGCTCACCTCGACTGTCAATGGGGGGAAGGTTCGCTTGACCATTGTCAACGCTAATAACCAGCGCAAAGCCTTCCTTGGCGCCAGGGCGCCGGAAAGATTTTGTCATGCGTACGCGATCACGAAATGTGTCTCTTTATCCGGAGAGGAGCGATTACTGGGACCTCCGCGCTTCCTGCTCGAAGTACGGTTTAAGCCGGCGGCTGCCAATCGCTGTAGCAACGCATGAATTTGTTGACGCCAGAATGACGAATCTCAAGAACTCGCCCATTCGCCGATTAACAAGCCCGTACAGCAAGGCTGCAATGCGCATCACCCATACGGGCGCCGTCAATAGTCGCGGGCGCCTATTTAACGAAATGAAGGCCAGCTCCGCAATCTGCCTGCGCGTCATGGTTTCTGGGCCCCCGATATCGATCTCGGACGAGGTGGGCGCGGTTACCGCAGTCATCACGGCTTCCGCCACATCGGTCTCGTGGACGGGATTGGTCATCGCTTCGCCGCCGCCAATGAGAGGTAACGGCCCTTTCCTGGCTATTGCGATCAACTCGGCCAGTGAACCGAAGACTCCCGTCGGACGCACGAAGCCATACTCCAACCCTGATTCGCTCACTGCCTCTTCGACCTGGGTATGCGCGCGGACATATGCGGCGCCGGCGTAAGCGGCTTCCGTGTGCACCCCTACGTAGATATAACGCCTTACACCAGCCCGCTGGGCCTCGGCGAGGAGCGCCAGATTCGCGGCCAGATCTACGTCTGCAAACGACCGCGTCCCTTTTGCGCTCGGCGATACCGGGGCGCCGAGCGCGGACACCACACAAGTGATGCCAGCGCAAACTCCGTCGAGCGTTCCCGGCAAAATGGCGTCACCGAGCCTGACGTCATCGGCCATCGCCTTGAGTTTCGCAGCGCGCCCGAGATCGCGTGAAAGTGTGCGCACATAATGGCCGCGCTCCTTCAAGAGGCGCACAACCTCTCCGCCAATGAGTCCAGAAGCTCCCGCCACAAGTACTTTCATGAAAGCTCTCCCCTAAAGGCCCAGGGTTGGTAAGTTCGCTGGCCATTGCAGCTTTATTTTATTTTTTCTCCCGGCGGGAGTCCGAAGCTTGCGAGATCTTTTCCGCAAGCCAATCGACCTGCTCGGCTTTAGTCCGAAGCGACATGCAATGATCGGCCTCTTCCTTGCTGATTCTTATCTGAATTCGCTGTTCGCCCTGCCGCGGGATCAATTGCAGGAAGTAGCGCAGCTTGGGGTTGCGCTTTCCACCTTTCGATCCGCGGGCAGTAAAGATCTCGCATGTGGCCTCCTTGCCTTCGAGTTTCCAGATAGTCAATCTGTTTCTGTCTCCATTTCTGGTTCGTCGAGATAAAATTTCAGCCACATTTATCCTATCTTCGTGGCCGAGACGCAAACACTGAATCATAAAAGTGACGACCGGCGCTAACCCGGATATGGCGTCCCGTCCGAGGCGACGGAGGCCGCGCGGGGTACTGTGGCGGAGGAATTACCTTTATATCATCGGTACGAGCGGCGAGCGGCTTGAGGAAGTAACCGAAAATATAGGTCGGACGAGATTTTGGCGAAGCGCAAGACGACGCGCTTGTCACGCATCGTCTTGCGATACATGTGGATTGCGCCGTAGCGTCGCCGGAATCCGGCCACCGGGCGGGCGCGGTTCGTGGACGAGGTCAAGGAGTTATGCCGGCAGGCCGTCCGTCAAGAACCATTGATTTTACTGCGGCGTCCACGCCTCTCGCGCCACCGCGCGCCGCCCACATTCCCGAACGCGAGCGACTCCGGATAGTCGGCTGGGGCAGAACCAAGAGAATCATCGATCGAATCCGTGAATGCGCAGCGAGATCAGTTGATCGATCGAAAGATCCTTTACCCCGCGATCCTTCATTCGACGGATGAAATCGGGCGTCACGCCGTGAATCTTCATGCTGACAAGCTGATCCACGGGCGCGCTTTCGTAGCCGAGCGTCTTCAACTCCTTTATGAATTGTGTGGTGACGCTGTGGATTCTCATGCTGACAAGATCATCTGCAGGGACGCGGTCGTAGCCCAGCTCCTTGAGTTCGCGGATGAAGTCCGTCTCAACGCCGTGAATCCGCATGCTGACAAGTTGATCTATAGCGACGCGCTCGTATCCGAGTTCCTTCAGTTCGCGAATGAAATCTGCGCTCACCCCGTGAATGCGCATGCTGACAAGCTCGTCCGTCGGCGGGCGGTCATAGCCTAGCGAGCGGAGGTCACTGATGAAATCCAGAGTGACTCCGTGAATTCGCATGCTGACGAGTTGATCCACATCTGTGCGCTCGTAACCCGCCGCTATCAGCCCGCGAACGAAATCCAGACGCACATCGTGCAGGGCGAGCGAAAACATCCGGTCGTCTGAGAGGTTGTCGTATCCGAGGCTGCGCATCTCGGAGAGATAATCCCGGTTCGGATTGAAGACAAAAGTCCCCGCCCCTCTGCCGTTTTTAAACCAGCCTTCGCATTGAAACGTCCCGGCGTCTCTGACGATTTCAAATTTCGCCTTGCCGCCGTCGGCGCGCATCTCAGCGGCGCTCAGCCCGCGCAACTGACTCAGAAGGAAGCTGGTTGATGAGTTGATATTCCAGTCCGGCCCTGCGCTCTGGAGCGTGAGTTGCACAAATCCATCACCCTTCGACGGGGAGACGATCCACTGGCCTGTTATCGAGTTCTGCGCGCTAGATGACGCGAAGCGGGGCGCTGTCGCAAATATCATCAGTCCAATCATCGCGGCGACGCCGCTGAGCAGAAACGCTTTCGATCCTTTCATGTTCTGTTCCTCCTTTATCTGTCAATACCGTTATCGCGCAATCGGATGATCTGATCGATGGTCAGGTTCTGAATCCCACTCGTGCGAAGCTTCTGAATATATTCGGGTGTAACCCCGTGATCGCGACATCGGACAAGCTCCTCCGCCGATATATTGTCGAAGCCCGCTTGCCTGATTCCCTTGACGAATTGGGGAGTGACTCCGTGATCGCGCATGCGGACGAAGTTCTCGAGCGAGAGATTGGCGTACCCCAGCTCGCGAATCTCGCGCGCGAAATCGGGGGTGACGCCATGGTCTCTGGCGCGAACGAGTTGATCCGCGGAAAGATCGCTGTAGCCCAGCGCCTGAAGCTCGCGTATAAAATCAGGAGTGACTCCGTGGTCTCGCATGCGGATCAATTTTTCGACCTGCCCCACACGGTAGCCGAGCGCGCCAATCTCGCGTACGTAATTGATCGTGACTCCGTGATCGCCAACACGGACCAGTTGATCGATTGACGATCGCTCATACCCTTGACCGCGAAGTTCTTCGAGGAGGGCGAAGCTCACATCGCTGAGCCCGAGACGAAACAGTTGCTGGTCGGTCGGAGTTTCATAGCCCAGTCGTCTAAGCTCGGAAACATAGCCTTGATTGCCGACAAAAACGAAGTGGCCCGATCCCTTGCCTTCTCTGAACCAGCCTTCGCAATTGAACGCGCCGGCGTCGCGCCGGATCTGAAACTGAACGGCGCCTCCCGAGGACATCGCCTGAGCTTCCGAAAGACCCTGCAACTGCTCGCGGGCGATCATGTGAGAGTGGTTGCTCTGCCCACCACCTTCAGTTTCGTATTGCAGCGAGAGATGCACGAGGCCCGGAACGGATTTGAACGAGTTGAACTCGATGATCCACTGTCCGGCGAACTGGCTCTGAGCCACGGTGTATGAATTGAGCGAAACCGCGAGAGCGGCGCCCAGGCACACAAATACTGTACTGACAATACCGGTTAAAGTATTCATCTCCTTTACCTCCGAGAATTGGTTAGCAGATAGAAACTCGGCGTCGCCCGAGCCGCACTGGCTATCACGGCTTTGAGGACGCCTACAATAAGACCCCCGCGTCGCGCAGACGAATTAATTGGTCTACTGAAAGGTTTTGAAATCCGTGAGATTTCGCGCGCCGAATAAACTCAGCGTCAACGCCGTGATCCTTCATTCGGACGAGTTGATCCAGTGGCGCATTGTCGTAACCCTCTTTGCGGATGCTTTCGATGTAATCGAGAGTTACACCATGATCTTTGGCTCGGATGATCTGATCGAGCGGGACATTCGAATAGCCTGCGGAGCGAAACTTTCGTATGAATTCCGGCGAGACCCCGTGATCTTGGGCGCGGACGAGCAGATCGAGAGGAAGACGCCCGAACCCGGCAGAGTTCATCTCACGCGTGAACTCGGCGTCAACGCCATGATCTTGCATTTGGATCACCTGGGCCAGCGTAAGGCCGTCATACCCCTGGTCACGAACCGCTTTGATGAACTCGGCGTCGACGCCATGATCGTGGGCGCGGACGACCTCATCGATTGCGAGGTCCTTGTAGCCTGCGGATTGAAGTCCGCGTATGAACTGCGGTGTGACTCCGTGACTGGCCACTCGCGAGAGTTGAGCGGCGGAAAGATTCTTGTGTCCGAACTCGCCGAGCTCCTTGATAAAGTTTGCGCTCACGCCCTGCGTTTGCAGACTGATTAGAGCTTCAACCGTTAACTGCTCGAGTCCGGCGTCCTTGAGCTCCTTGATGAATTGCGTTGATACGCCGGTGGAAGCAAGGCTGAGCAGTTGCTTGACCGTGAGCTTGTCGTAACCCTGGGCCTTCAACTCTCTGACCAACTGCGGAGTGACTCCCTGGTTCTTTAGCGCAATGAAATCATCTACGGATAGATTGGTGTAACCGAGCGCGGTCAGCTCCTCGATGAAACCCGAGCCCGAGCCTTGAGACTGCGGCGGTTCGATGGCGGGCGCCCCGTCGGCCGGGTCTTTGCTCTCTTCGACGGCTTCGCTTTTTACAGCCTTCTTGTCAGAGGATTTTTCTTCGCGCGAAGCGGCGCCGCGTGGTTCCACCCCAGGCGTGTAGCCCGCCGCCTGCGGCGACGACGTTTTCATAGCGGCGATTCCATTCGCCTGGGTATTCGGTGCGATAAGCTGAGCTCCTGCGGCGGACACAAAAACAATTGAGAAGACTATCGCCCCGGCGACCCACGACGCTGTTTGCTCGGATCTACGAGGCGAGCTTCCGACGATGCGCTGAATTCGCGAAAGCAGCGAGCCGCCGTCGGCAGCCATCGCCAGTCGCAGCCCTGTCTCGCGTAGCGCCTCGATTTCAGTGAGCGCGCGGGCATAAATCAAAGCGTCGCCGCAGACCTCAACCGCGACATCGTCGCAGCAATGTTCTCGCTCCTGGCGTATCTCTCGCGACAGGCGCCAGACTGCCGGGTGATAAAACAGAAGTATCTCGACGGCCGTTTGCAGCAAGTTTACCAGATAATCATATCTGCGGATGTGCGCAAGCTCGTGGGCGATCAAGGCTTCAAGTTGGCGGGGCGCTAGTCCAACGAGCGCGCTTACGGGGATCAGGACCACAGGCCGCAGCCATCCAATGACAGTCGGGACCTGGACCACCGCCGATTCCAAAAGCCGAACGGGACGAAGGACACGAATATTGCGACAAAGCTCCGCGAATCTGAGCTGCCACTCGTCAGGGAGCGGGCCCGTTCCGTAACTCTTCAGACGCCGGGCGTAGACCCATCCGCCGAGCATACGTAGCGAAAGTAAAATGACGCCTGCAAGCCACAGCGACGTTAGCCACGGCGCGACCCCCGAGAATAACTCGCGCAGTTGGCGCCTTGGAGAGGCCGGCTCTGGCGGGCGGTTCGACTCTCCAACTAAGAGCGAATCGTCGCCGAGTTCGCTTTTCAGTGAATCCGTCTTCACCGTTTGTTTCGTCGACGCAAGAGTGTCAGTCATCACGACCTGTGTCTCATGGGCCCTGGAAGACAGTGTGACAAAAGTAATGACGGGCAAAGCGATCATCAGCAGCATCGCGGCGCAGGAAAAAAGGTAGTCGAGATTCGCCGTGCGACGTTTGATCGCGACACGGGCGAACGCGAGCGTCAGCGTTACAAGCGCGCCCTGCCAGAGAGAGTGAACGAGCGTCCAGCCCAGGGCCTCAACTGTCGGCATCGTTTCGATGGAATTCATTCGGCGCCTCCTTCGAGTTCGTCCAGAAGCCGGCGGATTTGCGCAAGCTCTTTTCTGGAAGCCTGCTTGACCGAAAGGGCGCGAAGCACGAGCTTCCGGGCCGAGCCGCCGAAGGCTCGATCCATCAGGTCGCTCACGAGTTGTTTCTGCGTCTCTTCTTCGGGCAACGCCGCTTCGTAGACGTGTGTGCGCTCGCTCTCATCGCGGCTGACCAGCCCCTTTTCGGTCATGATCTGAAGCATCTTGAGAACCGTCGTATATCCAGTCGGCTGATTCTGACTGAGTTCATCCTGCACTCGCCGGACGGTCGAAGGACCAAGCTTCCACAGCGCCTTCAGTATCACAAGCTCCGCATCGGTCGGTCGGGGTAGATTCGTCTTGCCCACCTTGCCCTCCATCTGAAAACGAGAAGCGTGGAGTCGGAAGTCGGAATACCCGATTCCGAAATCCAGACCGGCTCCAACTATTCTGACTGCTGATCCTTCCACTGAACTCTGTCCGGCACAATAAACGAAATTCTTCGTAGGTGTCAACGAAATTCTTCGTAGAATGTTCCATGAATATTCCATTCGGCTGAAATTATGTTCCGGCGCTCTATTCGGTGGGCGACACCATCACTCCAAGCTTGCAACACTCGGCGGATTGGGAGCCGCCGAGTCGCATCTTTTACTCAAGAAATAAGGAGGCTGAAAAGGCCCGGATATGAGGTTTCGGTATTAGCCGCGCGTTGCGCAACCAGCGCAACGGCATTTGTCGGGACGCAAAATACCATCAACATCAAAATCACAACGTACACTGTCGTTTGTCACTTCACCTTTTCCCATAGATGGATGCGCCATCCATAGCCGCAGGCTTGGATGGCGCAGAATATCGAGACCGTATGATCATCTTTGAGCCCGATCCGCCGGGCGATGCCGCGGTATCTCCGATTTGAAATCGCCCAGGCTCGCCCACCGCAATCGTTCGTTCAGATCGACTTCGGCCATAACCACGGTCCCCCACTTTTCGGCGTAAACGAGCTTATTGCCCGCGTGATCATAAACGGCGGTGAACATCCACTCGCGCGAGACGTCCTCATATGTGCTGCTGACGAGGTAGACGTGATTTTCACAAGCCCGCGCCGAAGCCAGCAACGGGTTGCATCCCCACACCGGCCACGCGATCACTTCGGCGCCGTTGTCGCTCAAACGCCTCGCCACTTCGGGAAAGAACCCGTCGTAACAGACCATCATACCTACCCTGCCGAATCTCGTGTCGAAGACCGGATACTCGGCGCCCGGCGTGAGACCGGCTTCGATTTCGCCTCGCGGCAATGCGACTTTGCGGTATTTGCCTACAATCTTTCCGTCCGGCCCCAGCATGACCGCGACGTTGTATATCAAATGCCGGTCGCGTTCGACCAGCCCCGCGACGATGTACAGGTTGTGCTTCTTCGCCAGTTCGCCGAAGTAATCAGTCGAAGGGCCGGGCAATGATTCGGCCACCTCGTCGAAGCTCTTGCCTAGCCCGTAATAAGTCAATGTTTCGGGCAGCACGACCAGGTCGGCGCGGCGCCGCGCGGCGTCGGCGATGAGCGGCTCGAACATCCGGCAATTGTCCATCGGCGATTTGCCGCCCTGCGGGCGAAAGTGTACGGCGGCCAACCGGACTTTGCGTTCAGGCGGCGGCGCGGTCTCGGCCCATGAAACGTCGCTCCATTCGACACGCCCGCGCGGCGCCCAACGCAGATGCAACTCGACGACGGCTCGCGCGGCCTTCGACGGCGCGAGATATGTGTCCGAGACTTCCGCCCACCCGTCTGCGCTAGTCGTTTTGTCGGTCGGATATTCAGGCTCGGCCTGGTAGAACGCGCCTTTCATGTAGCCGGTCGGGACAGGTTTGTCCCAATTGACGGGTCTGCCGTCGGCGTCCTGCCACAGGATTCGCGCGACCACGCTCCGGGCCGGCGCCGCGACGTTTTCAACCCTGCGCAGCGCGAAGAAGCGATAATGCCTGCCTCCGGCGATTGAAAAAGTTTTCACCCAATAACCATCGAGTCCTTCGCGATCATCGGCGATGATGAGGAAAGCGCCCTTGCCGTCTTTTCCGCCTTTCGGCCTGTAATCGAATTGCGGACGAATCTCGTCACGAGGCGCGGCCGCGCGCCAGCCGTCCGGAGCGGTGTTTTCGCCGTCGGCCGTCGCGATGATATGGAATGACGCGATCAATACAGCGGTAAAGAGAAATCTATTGAGCTTGCGCATATCGTCTCCTGCGGAAAATCCCTGGGTACGCGTCGCTTCCAGCGCGCTCTCGGCAAGAAGCCTATTGATCGGAATCAGACGCCCCCGAATTGGAGGCGATCCATATACAGGTCTTGTTCCTATAAATACGTCTTTCGCCGAGACTGCACGCTGGAAGCGATGCGTACCCAGGGGCTCGTTTTCATTATTTCTGGGCGTCGCAACAACGACATGTAAGGTCCTCAGATAAAAGTGGGGGTTGCGCAATGAAGCGATCAAAACAGCGCGCTTTTACTACTCGCGCATCCACCGGTCGAGGTTTTCGCGCACGAACTCATCGTCGTTCAGATGAGGGTAGCCGGCGCAGACGCGATCGATCTCTTCCATCTGCCCGGGCGAAAGGTCCTCCCGTGGATCGAGACACCAGCGGCCCGCCAGCAACCCCTGCCGCCGCAAAATCTCGTGCAAGCCGGCGATGCAACCGGCGAAATTATTCCGCGCGTCGAACAACACGGCGTTCGCGTCGGTGACTTCGGCCGACCGAGCCAGCGCGTCGAGAGCCTTGCCGCCGGCGCGCGCCGCTTTGATTTCGGCGAGCAATTCCACCGCGCGCTTTGTCCACACAGCCCAATGCCCCAACAAGCCTCCGGCAAAATGTATTGAAACATGCCCGCCGCCTTCGGCGCCGATCCGAAACTCGGTCAGCAGATCAGCCACGATGTTGTCGTCATTGCCCGTATACAGCGCGACATCGTGACGTCTGCCGCTGTCAGCCAGCGCGCGCGCCACATCCAATGTCCGGTAACGGTTGAACGGCGCGACCTTCACCGCCGCAACGTTTTCGATCTCGAAGAACTCGCGCCAGAAGCGGTAATCAAGCGATCGCCCGCCGACTGCCGGTTGCAGGTAGAAACCGCAGAGGGGAATGATCTCGGCCACGCGGCGGCAATGCCCGATCAATTCAGCGACGGAAGCCTCGCGTAACGCTCCGAGGCTCAACAGGCCGACGTCGTAACCAATCTCTTTCGCAAAGGCCGCTTCGCGCGCCGCCTGCGCGGTCGCGCCGCAAACGCCCGCGACTTTGACTAGCCGCTTTCCGTTTTGTTGTTCCCATTCGCGCATGGTTACCAGCGCCAGTCGCAACACCGGCTCGAACAAACCGACACGCGGATCGCGAATCGCAAACTGCGTGGTATGTACGCCGACGGCCACTCCGCCAGCCCCGGCGTCGCAGTAATAGCGAGTCAAGGCGCGTTGCCGCCGTTCATCCAGTTTGCGGTCTGCGCCGAGCGCCAGCGGATGCGCGGGAATCACCAGCCCGTCGAACAAACTCGCCCTCAACGTCGCGTCAATCGACATCAATATCTCCCGTCTACGGCTTCGAACTTCGTCGGCCTGTTCAGACTCACGCCGCCGATCTCGACCCAATGCGCGGCCATCTCCATCAATTCGCTGAGCGTGACCTCCGGATAACCGAGCAGCTTGTGACACAGCGCGGCGTTGTTAAGCAGCGCGGCGTCGGCTTCCGAGCCTTGAAAAACGGCCTCGCGTTTGAAGCGTTCGGCGAAAAATTCAGCCGCGCGGCGCGTGGCGATCGTCTCCGGCCCGGTCACGTTCAGGACGCGCGGCGGCGCTGCGCACAGTTCCAACGAGCGCAGCGCATACGAGTTCGCGTCGCCCTGCCAGATGACATTGAAAGCCGGGACCGTCAGATCAACCGGGCGCCCGGCGTGAACCTTCCGCGCAATGTCCAACAGCGCGCCGTAGCGCAGATCAACCGCGTAATTCAACCGGAAGATTAAACAGCGCGCGCCGCGCGTGTGCGAGAAGTATTCAAAGATGCGCTCGCGTCCGAGGCATGAACTGGCGTACTCGCCGCGCGGTTGCGGCGCGTCGGTTTCGACCGAGCCGGCCGCCGCCGCGTTGACGAAGGGATACACATTGCCGGTCGAGAAAACTACGATGCGCGAGGCGCAGTAACGCTCAGCCACCAGGCCGGGCGCGTAGCTATTGATCGCCCAGGTGAGATCGGCGCGTTCGGTCGAACCGAATTTTCTTCCGGCGAGAAAGAAGACGTTTTCGCAATCAGGCAATTCGCCGATTTGCCGGCGGTCGAGCAGATCGCAGGAGATCGTCTCGACGCCCACGCTTTCAAGTCCGGCGCTTGATTGCGGCGCGGAGAAGCGCGAGGCGGCGATCACCCGGCGCTCGACGCCCGCCGCGTCAGTCGCGCGCTTGACTCGCGCGGCGAGCGAAGGCCCCATCTTGCCGCCCGCGCCGAGAATGAGGACGTCGCCAGCCAATCGGCTCATGAAATCAACATCCGCCGCATTCGGCGCGGACAGCGCGTCTTCAAGCTGCGCTTCGGTTTCGATAATTGGCATTTCTTTTAACCGAACTCCGGCCCCAGAACACCGAACTGTTTCGGCGGCAGGCCGGGATAAGGATTGTCTCGATAAAACATCCGAATGAACGGCCGCTGCTCGCGGAAGCCAATAGATTCGAGCCACGCTCGCCAGCCAGTCTGGCAATGCGAAGCGTCAATGATGAAGGGCTTGCCCGCCTGACGATTCAGACAAGCCGAAACCAGGAGCCGCGCTGTCTGTTGGTCGTGGGCGATTATTGGCCCCAGGCTCTCGAAATTGAACCCGCGGCGCCCGAACGTATAACCGGCGATCAGGCCGCGCTCTTCAATCACCCAGGCGTATTCCGGCGCGCCTTCGAACATCCATCCCAGCGTCAGGCGGCGATCAGCGCCGAAAACTTCCCGGTCAAGAATGGCGATGGCCGGTAAATCTTCCTTTGCCATCGGACGCGCGGGATTGCGGGGTAGCGCCGCGCTTTCACTCGAAACCACCGTCTCCATCCGGCTCAGGTGATATTCGTCAACGAAGTCGAGCTTTTGATAAATGGCGTGACCGGCGGGTGTGGCGTCAAGGCGGATCGAAGGGATGGCTTTCAACACGTCCATCGCCTCAACCATCAGCCGCGCGCCAATCCCCTGACCGCGCTCAGCCGGATCAACTAACACCATCCCGATCCAGGCGAAACGATCCTCGTAACGCGCCGTCGCCACCGTGCCGGCGACTCGCTCATCAATGACGGCGACGCGGCAACCTTCCGGGCTGAGTCGAAGAAACAGTTCCCAATCGCGCTCAGTCTGATTCCATCTCGCGGCGCGGCACAGTTCCAGTCCCGCAGCGATGTCGGCAGGCGTCATGACGCGGAAGCGAACCCGGTCGGCGCCGTTTTGCCGCAGCGATTCGATCATGTGACGCTCTCTTCTTCGATGCCTCGGACCATCGACGGCGCCGGTCGCAAACGCGGTTGACGCTCATCGAGCCTTTTCAGTATCCACTACTTCAAAGTCCGAGCCTTTCAGCCGCGTCAAACTTTCCAGCCCTTTCAACCTGCGATCTGGCGCGATGGACAAGCGCCAGTCGCCGCCGTTATCCGCCACGAACATGCCATATTTCTTCAGCCCCTTCAGAATCGCCTGCGCGTGCGGAGGAAAGCCATTGATGTCGAAATCCTGACGCAGCCGCAAGCGTTCGCCCATACGCGGCAGATTTTCATCCGTCAGTTTGCTGGCGAAATGTCGCGCCGGATAAACGTAAGCGCGACGCGTCCGCCGCGCGGTGACGCGCAGCGCGTGCGTCACCATCCCGCGCTCGCATTCGTCGTAGCGCGCCGTGGCGGGAAAGATCGGCAGCCCCGCCGCGTCCGCCGAAGTCCAGCGTTCGGGGCGCATCCGGTTGGATTTCAGATCGAAGATCGAAGCCTGCGCCGCCTCCCACCCGGCGTCGGTCTTGCGCGCCTGGTAAAATTCGTAAAGCAAGCCGTTCACCGGATCAACGACGATGCCGTGCCGGTCGCCCGCGCCGTTACGTTGAATGACCTCGAGCCTGCCTTTCGCCTGCAACAGCGCCCCGGCGTCTTCGTTGCGTTGCAACGGCCAGTTTTCAATCGGCATGTCGTCCGGCACGGGGTACGGCCCCGGATCGGACTCGTTCAGATAGTCTTTGATCTTCACCGGCACGCGCGGCTGATTCGGCGGGACGATGATGTAGTTCATGTCCAGGTTGAAATCAATGTGTTTGTCTTTGCCGATGGAAGCGATGATCGCGGCGGAGTTGGCATGCGCGGGCGCCATCGAGATGTCCTGATTCCAGGGGTTGTCCGGCGGGAAGAC
>DASTMP010000029.1:0-53581 GCA_035714085.1 Blastocatellia bacterium | reverse complement strand
GCGGCTTGACAGGCGCGGCCAAGCGCGCGTACCCTCTCCCATATCTTATCTATGGGAAGATAATCTATAGGAAATGACGCTGAGAAAACCGAGTTGGCGCCGGCGCCAGTTAACGCCGGCCGGGCGGAAGCAGCTCAAGCAGGAGGTCGCCGACTTCGAGCGTGCGCTGGAGGCGGTCCTGCGCGTGGCGCAGCCAACGTGAGTTGACGCCCCTTGATGAAAATGATGGACAAGCTGTCACAACTCTGGCGCAGGCTGTTTTTCTACTTGCGGCGAGATCAATTCGACCGCGAACTGGGAGAGGAGATGCGGTTCCACCTGGAGATGAAGACGCAAGAGAACGCTCGAGCCGGGATGGAGCCGGAAGAGGCGCGCTACGCCGCAAAGAGGCAATTCGGCAATCAAACCTTACTTCAGGAGGTAAGTCGCGATATGTGGAGCTTTAGATCTCTGGAGACGCTCGCGCAGGATTTGCGCTACTGCGTGCGAATGATGCTCAAGAATCCCGGATTCACAGCGGTGGCCGCGCTCACGCTGGCGCTTGGCATCGGGGCGAACACTGCAATCTTCACAGTTGTCAATGCGGTATTGTTGCAACCGCTGCCGTTTCACGAACCGGAGAGGCTAGTGAGGGTGTGGCGATCATCCGCCGAAGAGGATCGGACCGCGCTCTCGTTCCCGGATTTCGCGGACATTCGCGCGCAACAAACAGTCTTCGAGCGGATGGCCGCCTGGCGCAGCGGCGATTGCGCGTTGACAGGTCAAGGCGATCCGGTGAATTTGAGCGGCGTGGTGGCGACGGCGGAACTGTTTCCCATGCTCGGCGTGACGCCGCAACTTGGCCGCGGATTTACGCCCGAAGAAGACCGGGCAGGCAATCGCGCCGTGATCCTGAGCCACAGCCTCTGGCAGAACCGTTTCAATTCCGATCCGAATGTGGCCGGGAAGACCGTCACGATCAACGGACAGAGCTATAACGTCGCCGGTGTGATGCCCGCCGAATTCAAGTTTCCGATTCGGAACGATCCGGTTGATCTGTGGTTGAGTCTGGCGGCGGTCGCGGAAGGCAAAGAGCCAGTCATCGTCCAGCGCGGCTGGCTCGCTTTCGGCATCATCGGCCGTCTCAAACCGAATGTTACGGCTCCGGAAGCGGAAGCCGCACTGAAAGTCATTGTGGACAATCTGGCGAGACAGCATACCGAATCCAGTGATTTCCTCAGCGCCAGAGTCCTTCCGTTTCATCAGGAAGTGGTGCGCGATGTTCGGCTGGGGTTGCTGCTGATGTTCGGCGCCGTCGGTTGCGTGCTGCTGATCGCCTGCGCGAATGTGGCGAACCTATTACTTCAGCGGGCGACGGCGCGGCGTAAAGAGATCGCCATCCGCGCGGCGTTGGGCGCTGGGCGCTGGCGCATCTTTCGACAACTGCTAACGGAGAGCTTGCTGTTGGCGCTCGGCGGCGGAGTGATCGGGTGGCTTCTGGCGATGTGGCTCACGAAGCTGTTGATCTCCTTAGCGCCGGGAGGGCTACCGCGCGCGCCGGAATCTGGACTGGATACGCGAGTGTTAGGCTTCGCCTTGTTAGTTTCGCTGGCCACTGGCGTCATCTTCGGGCTTGCTCCCGCGTTGCAGGCGGCTAAGACAGATTTGAATGAGGCGCTCAAAGGCGGGGCCAAAGGAGGCGGCGGCGCGCGGAGCAACCGTTTTCGCAACGCCCTGGTCATCGTTGAAGTCGCGCTGACCTTGATGCTGCTGGTTTGCTCTGGTTTGCTCCTGAACAGTTTTCTACGCTTGCAGCGCGTCGATCCGGGCTTCGACTCGCACAACGTATTGACGTTCAGAATAGAGCTGCCCGCCAACCGCTACTCGCAGCAAACGCAAGTCGCGCCATTCTACCAGCAATTGATTTCACGGCTCGAAGCGGCGCCAGGAGTCACAAGCGTCAGCGCTATTTCACACTTGCCGTTGAGTTCGCATAGAGGGACGACTGGTTTTTCGATCGAAGGCGTTGCGACGCCGCCGGACAACCCCGTCCCTTATTCAACAGATTTTCGCTCCGTCATGCCGGGCTACTTCAAGACAATGGGCATGCGGTTGATCAAAGGTCATGATTTCACACCGCGCGACGGACTGCGATCCACACAGGTGGCGATCATCAATGAGAGCTTGGCGCGCCGTTATTTCCCGAACCAGGACCCGCTCGGCAAGCGTGTCAGGCCGGGGATCGGGATTGACGAGCGCGGCTGGTTGATGCGCGAGATTGTGGGAGTCGTCAGGGACTCCAAACACGTCAGTCTGCGCGAGGAGCCGCCTCCGAACATTTATCTTCCCCACGGACAGTTCCCTCGTCATGGCATGACGCTGGTCGTGCGAGCCGCAAACGATCCGAAGGCGTTAATTGGCGTTGTGCAAAAGGAAGCGCATGCGATCGACGGCGAATTGCCGGTTTTCAACATCAGGACACTCGATCAGTATATGGCGTCTTCGGTCGCTGAGCCGAAGTTCAGCGCGCTTCTGCTGGGCCTCTTCGCCGGCCTGGCGCTGATACTGTCCTGTATCGGGCTGTACGGCGTGATGTCTTACGTAGTCACACAGCGAACGCGCGAACTCGGCATTCGGATGGCTCTGGGCGCGCAAACGCGCGACGTGTTGAAACTGGTTGTCAGGCAGGGCATGGGATTGACTCTGTTGGGCGCCTCTATTGGCGGCGTCGTCGCCGTCACGGCGACGCGAATGATGAAGAGTTGGCTCTTCGGCGTCAGCCCCACCGACCCGTTAACTTTCGTGGTGGCTGCGTTGCTGCTGACCATCGTTGCGCTGCTATCTTGCTGGATTCCAGCGCGACGAGCTGCGAAAGTCGATCCAATCATAGCGCTGCGATTCGAATGATTCCGCCCTTGTTTGACAAGCTATCACAACTCTGGCGCAGACTGCTCTTCTACTTGCGGCGAGATCAATTCGACCGCGAACTGGAAGAGGAGATGCGGTTCCACCTGGAAATGAAAGCGGAAGAAAACCTGGCCGCCAGTGTATCGACGGAGGAAGCGCGGTATGCGGCGCAGCGGCAATTCGGCAATCAAACATTACTTCAGGAGGTGAGTCGCGATATGTGGGTAATCAGATCGATCGAAACGCTCTTTCAGGACTTGCGTTATGGCATTCGATTGCTGATTAAGCATAAAGGTTTCACGACGGTGGCCGCGCTCTCACTCGGCTTGGGCATCGGGGCGAACACGGCGATCTTTAGTTTGATCAACGCCGCCCTTTTGAGAACGCTGCCCGTCCCAAACCCGGAGCGGCTTGTCTTCCTCACCGTCGCCGGCCATCGCGGTGTGAGCGAGAGTTTCTCTTACCCACTCTATGAGCAGTTCCGAGATCGGACTCAATCCTTTTCAGGCGTCTTCGCCTCCGGCGGCGGTAGCCGCTTGAGAATGGTCGTTAGCGAACCCATGGGCGGCGGGCAAACTGAATCAGTCCAAGCGGAAAAAGTTTCTGGCAATTTTTTCTCCGCGCTCGGCGTCACGGCGATCCGCGGCCGCGCGTTAACGGATGATGATGACCGACCCGGCAGCCCCCGCCCGGTCGCGGTGATCAGTTACGGATATTGGCAGCGCAGATTCGGCCTCGATCCGGCGGCGGTGGGAAAAACCATTGCGCTTAATGATGTCGCCTTTACCATTATCGGAATAACCCCGCCGGGATTTTTCGGGTTTGAAGTCGGTAAGAGCCCTGATCTGTGGTGGCCCCTGCAAATGACGCCGCAACTCTACCCGGGTAATCAGAGCTTGAATCAACCAGGCTCCGAGTGGCTTCGTCTGATGGGGCGCTTACGACCGGACAGGGGCCAAGCGCAGGCCCTGGCTGAATTGGAAGTCATCTTTCAGCAGGCGCTGGCTGACCGGGCGCAGGCGCGGGCCGCCAGGCTGGGGTCCGTGTGGACAGACGCAGAGCGGCGCGACTTCTTAAACCGCAGAATCGCGCTGCGATCGGGGAGCGTGGGATGGACCGAATTGCGCCGACAGTTCAGGCAACCGTTGCTCATCCTCATGGCCGTGGTCGGTTTGGTATTGCTCATTGCTTGCGCCAACGTCGCTAATTTGCTTTTGGCCCGTGCGGCGACGCGGCAATAAGAGATCACCATGCGGCTGGCTCTAGGCGCCAGCCGTTTGCGGCTCGTTCGTCAACTCCTCACAGAAAGCGCGCTCCTGGCCATGATCGGAGGGGCTTTGGGCTTGATCTTCGCTTATTGGAGCGCGCGACTGCTGCTCGACTATCTACCGGGACATGAAACTCTTTCGCTTGATCTCGACCTCGACGCGCGCGTACTCGGATTCACAATGACGGTCTCCTTGATAACCGGAGTCCTGTTTGGACTCGCGCCGGCGTTGCGAGCGACGCGGCTGGATCTAACCTCGGCGCTGAAAGAGCAGGCCGGCGGCGCGAGAATTGGCCAGTCGCGTTTGCCGCTCGATAAAATCCTTGTGGTCTCTCAGGTCGCGCTCTCGCTGTTCTTGTTGATCGGCGCAGGACTATTTACGCGCAGCCTTCAGAATCTGAAGGGACTGGACATGGGCTTTGATCGAGAGAATGTGGTCCTGTTTTCGCTCGATCTCGGAACTGGCTATGACGCGGCTCGGCGGACGGATCTATATCGGCGATTGCTGGAGCGATTGGAGACGTTGCCGGGAACGCGAACGGCCAGTCTGTCGAGCTTCGGTCTGCTCAGCAACAACAATTGGAGCGATAAGGTCATTGCGCAGGGCTACACACCACGGCCTGACGAAGATTTGATCTGCTATGGGCAAATCATCGGGTCGAGGTTTTTTGAAACGATGAGCATTCCTTTGCTGCTGGGCCGCGATTTCGGCTCAGAAGATGATCAGCCCGGCGAAAGCAACGCCAACCGGTCAACCGTGGGGAGCGCCCCCGAGCAAGCGAACCGCCGCGCCAGCCCCGCCGCGCCTCAACCCACGCGCCGCGTCGCCATTATTAACCAGGCGATGGCTCGCGATTTCTTCTCCAATGAGAATCCGATTGGCAAGCGCTTCAGCATTATTGGTCAGAAGGATCAGCCAATTGAAATTGTGGGCGTTGTCAAAGACGCGAAATATCGGACATTACGTGAGCGGACGCCGCGTATTTTCTACCTGCCGTTTTTTCAGCAACCGAGCAACTCGGATACGACCTTTGCGCTTCGCACCTTCATTCAGCCGGTTGGGCTAGCTGAAACCATCCGGCGCGCGGCGCAAGAGATCGACCCAAAATTACAGGTAATTGGCATGCGGATGATGAATGACGTAGTGGATCGCACGCTCACTCAGGAGCGCTTTGTCGCTCAGCTCGCGGGATTCTTCAGCCTATTTGCTTTGTTGTTAGCCGCCATTGGCCTCTACGGCATGATGTCCTATGCCGTTAACCGCCGCATCAGCGAAATCGGCATCCGCATAGCGCTCGGGGCGCAGGCGGGGGATGTCGTCAGGCTGGTCATGCGAGAAACGATGCTGCTCGTAGCGATCGGCATCGTTATTGGAATAGGCGCGGCGATCGCCTTCACCCGTCTGATTTCAAGCTTACTGTTTGGGCTGACGCCGACCGATCCGCTGACGATCGCTCTGGCGTCATTGTTGATGATCGCAAGCGCGACATTGGCGGGCTTTCTACCCGCCCGGAGAGCGTGCCGAGTGGATCCGATGATCGCGCTCCGCTATGAGTAGCGCCGCAACCCATTGCGAGAGATTACTCGATGCGGATTCCGCCCTGCCCTGTTTTGTCACCGGAAACAAAGTTTGTCGTTGACCGGAAGCATACAACACTGGCGCGCTTAGGGAGGACTTCAGAACCCCCACGAGGAGTCGGCTTTTGAGGAGATGATGATTATGGATGCAGAGAAATTATTCGATGAAGTTGTGCGAAACGAGATAAGATCACTGGAGATGCTTACCAATTCCAAAAAGTGAATGAAGCATAGTTTGTCGTGTAAGTAATCGCCATTGGCGATTACGGCGGATAAATCATTGAAAGAACACGCCTGTTCTACGCAATACCATTATATATCATTTTACTAAGTCAGCATCATCGCCGCAGGCGCTCCATCATCGCCGCAGGCGGTTTCCTTCAGGCCCAAGATTGGTCGGGGCAGCCACAGACTCCAAGCCAGCATCATCGCCGCGGGCGCTTCCAGAAATTTCCTAGATTTGATAGGGTGCGGCGTGTCGTGATGTGAATGGAAAACCCCAGTTATAGCCTCAACCGTGGTTCTCCATTGGTAGCCCTGTCGTAGAGGCAGCTGAATCAGCCGGGGTAATCTTGGCGAAAAAGACGGCTACTCCGCACGCAGTGCGACGATCAGGTCTATACGTGTGGCGCGCCGAGCCGGCAAGTAGCTCGCCAGCATGGCCGAGATCACCAGCATCCCAACGACAGCGATGTACGTCACTAGATCGGCGCCGGTTACCCCGGACAGCATCTCACCCATCAGCCGCGTCAATGCCAGCGCTGAGGGAACGCCGATGGCAGCGCCCGCCAGGGCGAGGTGCACGCCGGCGCCGATAATCAAACGGAAGATCTCGCGCTTGTCCGCGCCGAGCGCAACGCGGACGCCGATCTCGCGAACTCTTTGCTCGACACCGTAGGCGAGGATTCTGTAGAGTCCGAGAGCGGCAAGGAAAAACGCGATGCTCGCAAAGAATGACATCATGAGAGTGGTGAACAGAACCGGTATCTCAAGATCTGAATTTCACTCAGATCTTAAGGCGATATTGGGATCAAGTTGAGAGCCCTTCCAGGCAGGGACAAATGCGGCCATCAATGCAACGATTGCTAGGATACCTCCGACAGTTGCAAAGCTGAGAGGATCGACTACTTTCATTCCGGCAGGTAATGCTTCAGCTAGCGCCTGAACAACGAACAGAGCGAGCATGGAACCCACCACCGTCCCTATACACACTAACTTCGTGGCATCCTTCAGAATCAGGCGTAACACCTGGGTCTTAGTGCCGCCCAGCGCCATGCGAATACCGATCTCGGCGGTTCGCCGGGCAACGCTATAGGCCATGACGCCATAAATACCAATCGCTGCAAGGAGCAGGCCCAACGCGCCAATTCCACTCAGCAAGAGGGATGCTATTTTGCTGGGAAGCAGCGCTCCATCCAATCTTTCCTGCATCAACTGAATCTTGATTGGCGCGCGCGGATCAAGCGAAGCGAGTAATTGCCGAACCGCTGTTAGCGTGCCGGCTGGGGCTGAGTCTGTGCTGACTGCAAGAGTCAGTGCCCTGTCCTGCTGCGAAACAGGCAAATAGATTGCTGGCATCGGCTCTTCACCCAAGGCGCCATATTTGCTGTCCCTGACAACACCGATAATTTTGAACGGCGAGAATGCAGATTGGTTACTTGGGATTGGTAAGTAGACCAGACTGTCTAACGCGTTATTGTTGAAGTAGGTCTTCGCAACTGTTTCATTCACAATCGCAACCGGAGCGCCATTAGCGCGATCATCAGCCTGAAAATCGCGGCCTCGCAACAAAGGAATCTTCATCGTCCCAAAGTAGCCCGGCGTAACTCTAGTAGCGTACACCAGTTGCACTTCGTGCTCGCCTGCATCCATCGACATCGCCCAACGTTCAAGTCCGAGCGGAACCACCGTTACTCCGCTAACCGAACGAACCCCCGGCAATCTGCGTATCTCTACAATCGCTCTCTCGAAATATTGTTCTGCTCGGATGGAGGAGTAGGATGATTTGTCCAGAGTAACCTCAGCGGTGATCAGATGTTGCACATCAAAGCCCGGATCTACGTGACTATTTTTTGCAAGCCCACGAAGAAATAACGTAGCAGAGATCAGCAGAACAAAAGAGAGCGCGAATTGCCCCACAACTAACGCTCGCCGAAACCAGGCACGTTGATGTGTCTCCTCACCAATTACGTTCGAACCAAGGCGCCATCTATCCCGGCTTGTCTGGAGGGCAGGTACAAGCCCTGAGAGGAGAGTTGTTATCGCGACTAACCCAATACACAAATAGAGGAGAGGTCTATCTAAACGAAGATGAAGTTCAAACGGTACCGATACTCGGATTTGAAGGTTGGCAACCATCGTGGCCATCGCAAGATAGAAGATCATCCCTACACAAACGCCCAGGAAAGCCAACAATGCGCTTTCGGTAAGCAATTGCTGAATTAGCCGCGACCGGGCAGCCCCCAAGGCAAGGCGGATCGCGATCTCGCGAGTGCGATTCATGCCCCGGGCGACTAGCAGACCAGCTACATTCGCGCAGGCAATCAGTAACACCAGAACGGCAGTTAAGATCAGAAGCGCTAGGAAAACAGTCAGTTCCAGCGGAACTCCATCCCGTCGCATTCTCTCTATACCAGTGAGAGGATAAACTTCAACTTTATCGGAATAACGTCTATCTGTTGGGTAAAGTCGCCTCCAACCTTGAACAATCGTCCCCAGGGACGACTTCAGTTGCGAAATGCTGACGCCATCCTGAACTCGCGCAATCAACTGTAATGTTCCTAAGCTGGGATCATCCAAGTCGCCCACTAGCTGCCTACTGAAAGGCACGTATATGTCTGGCGCCATTCCGTATCCGTGAATGGAGCGGTAGTCCTTTGGAAGGACACCAACGACAGTGAAAGACTCCCGATTGAGATTAATAACCTTGCCAAGAATATCTGGGTTTGCGCCGTATTTGCGCTTCCAAAAGGTATGACTCACGATCACAACCTGAGGCTCGCGCTCTGGTTGCTGTTCATCTATTGAGAAACCTCTTCCGATGGAAGGCGTCACACCAAGAACACTAAAGAAATTGGGGCTTACGATATCGCCAGTAACGCTCTCCAGGTCATCTCCAGCGCGGAAGCTAAAACTGCTCTCGGCGTACGCAGCCAAGCCAAGAATTGCCGGATTGTTTGCAGAGGACAGGTATTGGTAGTAAGGATAAGAGACAGCGAAGTCACCAGGTTCTATCTGCCGGAGCTGCCCTACGTTCCGAGCGCTCACGGCGTTCAAAAATACGGCTTCGAAGATGCCAAAAATCCCAGTAGTAACACCTACGGCAAGCGCTAGTGATAACACAGAAACGAGTGTAAAACCCGGACTCCTGAACAAGCCTCGAGCGGCGTAGCGGAGGTCTTGCCAGAGATCGCTGAACAAATGGCCCCCGGGTGCTCCCGCTGTGATCGGCGCCGGCGTATGCGCCTGCCGCAGCGGCGCCATGTACCGAGCCAGGTAATTCTCCTCACTGAAATCGGCGAGCGCTAACTGTGTAGCCTCATCAGGCGTGGCTCCACCGGCAATCAACTCCCGATAGCGGTCATCGAGATGTTGCGAGAGCTCTTCGACGATCTCGGCTTCGCGTGTGGGCGAGAGGCGCAGGCCCGATAAACGCGGGCGCACGTGTTGTGTCCAGTCAGGCATGTTCGTCTCCTGTGACGCGTTGAACAGCGTCTACGAACGCCGCCCAGGTCTTGCGTTGCTGAGTCAGCGCGCGCAGACCCTTTGGCGTGACTTTGCAGAAGCGGCGGCGTCTCTCGTCGGGCTTTTCGACCCAGGCCCCCTTGATCCATCCACGCTCCTCGAGGCGATACAGCAAGGGGTAGAGGGAATCGATGTGAAACGTGATCTGGCCGCCGGAGCGCGTGTGGATCAGTTTACTTAGCTCATAGCCGTGCCGGGGTCACGCGTCGAGCAGTGAAAGGATGAGCATCTCCGCGGCCCCCCGCTTCAGCTCGCGATCGAGCGCTCGGGTGTCAATATCTGCCATGAACAGATAGTATATAGACAGACATCATGAAGTCAATCCATTTCGTTTATGCATGATGCAACACGCCCCAGTCATTTATGGGCTCGTCCGCAATCGCCCCAGTTCCACAGGGGGACCGCTGTGAGGAGGTCTTCCCTGACGGCGCGGCGCTTCTCCCTCTAGCAATGTAGATCAATTGATATTTATCGTTGATGACTTGGCGATTGCGCGATGAGCGTGCGGAGGCTCGCTTGCGCGCTGAGTCAGGAACCGCCCAAAAGGGGCTTTAGCTTGCAAGCCTATGGACTACCATTCCATATGCTAAATCTCTGCAGAAGCGAATTTTGGCCGGTTTTAGCGCAACGGGCAAAAAGTCTCGCGACAGGCTTTGCTTCCGGTGACATGTTTTTCCAGCATGGGGGACCGATTTGTATTCGTTATCAGACGCAAGTACACGCCACGAATAGAGTAAGCGTTCAGAGCGGTGAAGCCAAAACCAACTCCCGAATCTTCTCTGACACAGGTTGTGCTCCGCCACTGTAATTCGACAGCACTACAGCAGTATGTTCAGTATCGAGGAATATTAACAGGGTTGAGCTCACACCTGGAAAACCGCCACTGTGCCCGGCGATCTTTCGCCTCTGATCAACGATAAAGCCAAAACCGTATTCCGGCGAGGTCAACTCAGGCTTTGATGAAAGCAATAGCTCAACGTACTCCCGAGCAACT
This sequence comes from Blastocatellia bacterium, assembly GCA_035714085.1. Taxonomy (GTDB): domain Bacteria; phylum Acidobacteriota; class Blastocatellia; order RBC074; family RBC074; genus JAJVID01. The sequence goes on along the minus strand of DASTMP010000029.1, from coordinate 43,112 downwards.
AATTTGGATGATCGGAGCGCGTTGTCAAATTTGAGCAAATCTTCTACTGTCGAGTAACCGCCACCAGCCGGGCCGCCCCGGATCACATGCCGAAAGAGATTATTCTTGTAGGGTAATCCGTCGGAGAAGTATTCCCGTTCGTAGCCGACCGCCAGATTGGGGTTGACTCGGTCTAGCTCATAGCAGTCCGTGTTGACCATCCCTGCCGGCTGGTAGATATTTCCGCGCACATAATCGTAATAATTTCGCCTGGTGACCACTTCGATCACTTTGCCTAAGATGAGGAACCCGCTATTGCTGTAGCTCCAGCCTGTTCCAGGTTCAAAAGCCAGTGTTTCGTCTTGGGCAAGTCTCATAAAGTCGTCAATAGTTGGGCTATTAGCTCATCTGTCATGTTCATTGTAATCGCTGGTCTTGGATGGAATGCCCTCAGGCAAGAGCGTCAAGTAGCAATCACCATTACGATGAATCCGGCAGCAAGCAGATCTGTTGCGTTATACCACCTGAACGGCGCCGCTCCCATGGCGTTCATGGTTTTCCGCACTCCGCGATCGCCTGCTCGTATTGCCGTGGATCCTGCAGAGCGATGCCCATGTCCATCTGATAGCGGGTGACGTCGCTCCACTGGCAAATGTCGATGATGATCGACCGCGCCTGCTCGTAATTCGCGATCGCCTCCTTATTTTGCCCTAGATTCTGCAGCGCCATGCCTCGGTTCACCCTGGAGATGGAAACACCCATCCACTGGCCGAGAGCGGCGAATATCGACTCAGCATTCTCGCAATCCGCTAACGACTGCTCGTTTCGTCCAAGATTGCGCAGCGCAATGCCCCGGTTCAGTTGGGAGCGTGCAGCGCTGTCCCACAATTCGAACTGATCGGAGACCGACTTGGCCCGATCATAATTTACAATAGCTTCGGCATGTCTCCCGAGATTCGCCAGAGCATCTCCTCGGCTCAGGTTGGAGCGGGCGACGTAGCTCCATTCTTCGTAATGAGTAAAAATCGCTTCGGCTTTATCGAATTCGGAGATCGCCACGTCAAATCGTCGAAGATTCGCCAGAGCGTCTCCTCGGCTGATTTGACAGCCGGCGACGCCGATATCAGAGCGGAATTGAACGAAAATTGGTTCGGCCTGGTCGAACTCGGCGATGGCTTCCGAGAAACGGCCGAGATTGGCCAGCGAGTTTCCGCGGTTCAGATGGCACGAGGCGACTCCGATCCACTGTTCGGCTTTTTCGCAAAGCTTTCCGGCCGCCGCCCATAGCTCCTCCGCATCGGCAAAACTCTTGCTTTGATAGGCGTGGAGGGCCTGTTCAACTAATTTGTTCGCTTGCGATAAATTCATGGGATGACCTCAAAACCTTCTCGCCTCACCAGCGTGACGAGCATCGAAAGCTTGAATTCGGGCCAGATCATCGAGTCACCGAACACGCTCAAAACCGTACTTCTCCAGGATGCGCTGTCCCTCATCGCTCATGACGACGTCAATGAACGCTTTTGCCGTCTCTTGACGGCTGCTCGCCCGAACAACTGCAATCGGGTACAGAATGGGGTCGTGTGAATCCGCCGGAGCGGTGGCGACGGTTCGCACTCTGTCTCCTGTGGCGCGAACGTCCGAGGCGTATACAATGCCGGCGTCCACCTCTCCCCGCGCCACGTAATCGAGAGCCTGTCGCACGTCTTCCGCCAGGATCAGACGTGGCTCAAGCTGTCGCCACAATCCCAATCGCGTGAGCGCCTGCTCTGCATATTGCCCGACGGGGACTGTCTTGGGGTTTCCGACGGCGAGTTTCTTCACTTTCGCTCCGCCGAGATCGGCGAAGGCAGTAATACCCAAAGTGGAATCGGCGGGAACGACGAGCACTAGCGTGTTACGCGCGAAGTCGCGCCGCGTCTCCGGAGCAATCAGTCCTTGTGTCGCGAGCGCATCCATTTGAGGAATCCCAGCGCTGGCAAAGACGTCGACCGGAGCGCCGGACTCGATCTGCTTCTGTAAAGCTCCCGACGCGCCGAAATTGAAATTGATCTTGGCGCCCATTCTTGACTCATACTGTTTACCGATCTCACCGAAGGCGTCCTTAAGACTCGCGGCTGCCGAGACGGTGATTTCACGCACTGCCTGAGAATTACTGTTCGCTCCTGTCTGTTCGGAGCGGTGGCAGGCAAAACTGGCGGCGACGACGACGATGAGCATCGCCGCCAGCTCTTTTTGCGGTGTACTCATAATTGATCTCTCCTTATTGTGGTTAGTCGGAGATCGTCGCCGCTCGCTTCCTCGCAAGCCGCGGCTATCACGATGGTCGACAATTGGGGATGGATGTTATGTGGACGGGCGACACACCGGCCGCCCTCGGTTGGTTACTTTATTGCGCTCGTCTGATGACCAGTCCCGTGACTTGTCGCACCCAGCGAGCGTGCATCTTCTCATCGGGCACAACGATTCGCAGCGGCCCTTCCTTGGCGTCTAGCGCCTTACCGTCGCGTTTGTCCACGAGCATAACGACCTTGTCGGTGTATGCGGGGTCAAGTTCGGGCAGCGCATACACCGCGCGATAACCGTCCGAAGCCTCGACCACGAGGTAGAGCGCAAGGTTCTTGCCGCGGAGGCCCTCGCCGAATTTCACGCCCGCGAGCTTCAGCGCTTCGATCAGCGGCGAGCCTTCAAATTCCGATTCCTTCCCGTCGTGATCCTTGGCGCGAATTGTACGGCGCTGCAGTTTCCCAAGATCGGCGGCGGTCAATTTGAGCGGACGCTCGACTTCTCCGCTGACGCTCAGCGAGACCTCGGGCGCGGAGGTTTGCGGCGTTTGTCCGCTGACTGCGGTGATCAGCGCGATAAAAATGCCGATCACACAAGAGGCTCTTCGCAAATGGATCATTGGCGTCTCCCTCCATTCGATACTCTGGAAACTTCGTAAGACATCGACTGGATCAGTACCGCGAGCGGCAGCGAGCGGAGCTTTCGCCAACGGCCGCTCGCTATCGCTCGCAGGACTGACTCATCGTCTCAAATCAGAAGTTAAGTTTAAGCCCGAACTGAATCACGCGCGGGTCGCCCGCCGACGTGATCGTGCCGAAGGCCGCGTTGCCGACCACTCCGTTCGGATTCGCGAGCGGCGGCGTATTCGTTAGATTGAAAATCTCTGTGCGGAATTCGAAGTTTACGACCTCGCCGAAATAGGTCCGCTTGATGAAGGCGATGTCCGCCGTGCGGTAACCCGGGCCGCGCACGGGGTTGCGCGAAGCGTTACCGATCGTGAATTGGGGCGCGACCGCAAAGGCCGACGTGTCGAACCAGCGGCCAGTCGTGCGCTGGTCGGCGGGCAGATTCGGATTCCGCAAGACATTCGGCCGCTGTGTGCCGAATCCGGCGAAGGCGTTGAAGTTCGTGATCTGCGTGACCGAGAACGGCATGCCCGACTGCAACAGGATCGCGCCGTTGATATTCCATCCGCCGAGCAGTTTGTCGGCGACGCCCGCTAGATTGAACGACTTCCCCTTCCCGAACGGCAGTTCATAGGTGAAGCTCGTGACGAAGACGTTCGGGATGTCGCCTGTCGAGACGTCCTTTTCGAGCGCGCGATTAAAACTGTCGGCGACAGGGAAATTGCCGACGGGACCGGTCTGAATGCTCGCGTCAAAGACTTGCCCGGCGTCGTCGATCAACTTCGAGCGCGTATAGCTGACCAGGAACGCCAGCCCTCGTGAAAGACGCTTTTCGAGCTTCGCCTGCAGGGCGTTGTAGCTCGTGTTGCCGACGTTGTTGCGATAGAGGCTGACGGCCGTGAAACGCGGGAAGGGCCTGAGCAATTGCGCGAGCGGAATCGTCGGGTCACCAATGGAGGAAGACCGTGGGATCTGTCCGAAGAACGGATTCGGCGCTAATTGCAGCAGCGAGTTCCCCATCGCGAGTTGCTCGGCGGTCAGTTGATTGATGTTCGAATCCGGGATGCCGACATGCGTGACCTTCGACCCCGCGTAGGCGACCTCGGCGACCAGGTTGCCGGTGATCTCGCGCTGGATCGCCAGATTCCACTGCTGCACATAGCCGCTCCCTAAATCGCGATCGACGGAGAAGACTCCCTGTCCCAGCCCGGCGTCCGGATTGAGCGGGATCGGCTGCACGTTCGGCCCCGCCGAAAGTATGAACGCCGGCGTCACGCCGTCGAGCGAGCGCTGCGTGACGGTTTGAATGAACGGGAATTGCGGGATGGTGAACGGCGTCGTGATCCCGGCCTGCTCCTGCCAGACCAGCCCGTAGCCCGCTCGCAACACCGTTCGATCGGTAAACCGATATGCTATCCCGAGGCGGGGCCCGAAATTGAGTTTGTGCAATTCGCGCGCGGTATCCGGAAATCCGTTCTGCCCCAGGTACTGGAGCTGTTGCGTTTGAAGGTTGAAGATCGCCCCCTGGTTGTCGGTTTCCGTCGACGGGAAGTTCAGCGTGTAGCGCAACCCGGCGTTGATGGTAAGACGCGGAGTCACCTTGAAATCGTCCTGCGCGAAGAATTCCAGGATACGGGCGCGCGGGTGTATCACGTCCTGCTGGAGGTCGATCGAGAAGTTACTGACCTGACCGAGCAGGAAACTCGCCAGGGCGTTCCCGGTTTGACCTGAAAGCACGCTGCCCGTGGTCGCGTTACCCGGCTGGGCGCCGATGGTGTTCGTAGTCCCGCGCGAATTGCTGAACGGCGCAGTGAAATTGAAGATGCCAGTGGGCGACGGAGGCTGCAACACGTTCAGACGTTCCAGCCGGAAATCGACGCCGAACTTCATCGAGTGCCGCGCGTGTTGCCATCCAACCGAATCAAAGACCTGCGTCACGTCCGTGTTGAAAAACGAGTCGGTATTGGCGGATGGGCCCAGTTGTTGCAGACCTGCGATCGTGAAGGTCGGAAGTTCATTTTGGAAGGCGGCGTTCTGTGGAATGCCCGGCAGTCCCAGACTTTGCGAAGGCGGCGAATCGAGCAGCAATGCGCGACGGTCGATCGAGCGCCGCGTGTAGCCGACGCGCAATTCGTTGATGATCCGCTGGGAAAAAACGTGTAAATAATTGCCGACGGCCTGATAGCCGCGACTCTTCTGCAGTCCGAGCGCGCCCTGCGTGATGGCGCCACTCCCCTCGGGCAGTGGCGTCACTGGCGTGGCGTCTTCATTGAAGAACGAATACCGTCCGAAAATCTGATTGTTATCTGAGAAGCGGTGGTCGAGGCGGATGTCGAATTGGTCCTGGTTCGTCCCCTCGTTGGCGACGCGGCGAAAATTATTGGCCGCCCCTGCGGACGTCGGCAGCGGATAGCGGTCGAGCAGTTTTAATGCGACCGGATCGAAGTCGGAGAGCGGGATGATGTTGCCCACGACTTTGCCATTGACGATGCCCACATAGGCGCGCCGGTCGCTCCGGCGGTAGATCTGCCCAACGCGGGCCTGTATCGTATCGCCGTTAGTAGCAATGACGTTGATCGGAACGCCGGTATTGGTAGTCGTCGCGCTGACTGTTGTGACGCCGCCCGTCGTGGTGGTCTGCAGGAAGAGCGGCGCGCCGAGGCTCGATGAAAAGTCTCCGGCGCGTTGCGCCAGGGTCGGCACGTTCGAGATCGCAACGCGCCCGATGAGTTGACGCATGCCCTGGAAATCGCCGAAGAAGAAAGTGTGATCCTTGATGACCGGGCCGCCGACGGCGAAGCCGTATTGATTGCGGCGGAAGACCGGTTTGTCCGGATTGTCGGGCGTCGCAGGCGCGAACAGGTTGCGGGCGTTCAGAGCTTCATTGCGCAGGAATTCGAAGACAGTCCCATGCAAGTCGTTCGATCCGGATTTGGTCGTCAGGTTCACGACGCCGCCGTTGAACCGTCCGAACTCGGCGGACGGCGAATTGATCTCGACCTTGAACTCCTGGATGGCGTCGATCACCGGGTTGAAGGCGACCTGTCCCGGCTCAGGCTGGAGCGCCGAAATGCCGTCGTAGAGGTATTCATTGACGCGCGGTCTGCCGCCGTTGATGCGAGGAAACGACGGACCGGCTGTAGTAGGCGGAGGCGCGGCGACGCCGGGCACGAGCGTGATCAGGGTGAAGAAATTGCGGCCGTTCAACGGCAAATCAACAATGCGGCGATTCGGGATGACCTGACCCAGGCTACCAGTCTCGGTCCGCAGCAGAGACGCGTCAGCGGTGACCTTGACCTCTTCGTTTACCCCGCCGATAGTCAAAGCCACGTCCAGGCGAATCCGCTCGCCCGTCATCAGCCGCACGCCTTCCTGCACGAAGCGGCGAAAGCTTTGCGCCTCGACGGTCACAGTGTAGAGCCCCGGACGCAGATTGGTGACTGTATAGCCGCCGTCCTTCCCCGACGTCGTTTTTGTGACGTCTCCCATCCCTGTCTGCGTGACAGTGACCGTGGCGTTCGCGACTCCGGCCCCGGAACCGTCGCGCACCTCGCCGGTGAGTTCCGCCTGTGCGGCTTGCGCCAACGCGACCGCAGGCGCGCCGGATAGAAATATAATGGTAAATATGAGCGTCAGGAGGACGCAGAATCCCTTTGATAGCCAAGCTGACATGCTTTCTCCTTTCCAAGCATGGGAGGCGTGAGCGTTTCCCCTCACACCCTATCGGTCATGCGCCCATAGGCCTTTGGCTTGCCGGCCCGTAGGTTGACGATGACTCGGAGTTTATCGAATTATTTTGTTGTCGCCCGGACTCGCCTCGGGCATTATTTAAACTACCCTCTGATCACCATCACTTCGGTGGATTTGACTAGCGCGTAGACTGACACCCCCTTCTTCAAATCCAGAGCGCGGGCGGCGTCGCTCGTGATGATCGAAGTGATCGTCTGACCACCGATCTCGATGCTGACCTGCGCGAGCAGGCCGTCGTAGCGCATTTCGGTGATCTTGCCGAAAAGCTTGTTGCGGCCGCTGATGGCGTCCAGGCCGACCGGCTTTTTCCTCGATTTGCGCTTATCGCTCCCGACGAGGCGTTCGACCTCGCTCCTCGGGATGCGATGGTGCCCGCCCGCGGTCTTCACAGACTTGATCTTGCCGTTGTAAATCCACTGCTTGAGCGTTGGGTAGCTAACGCCCACAAGTTTCGCGGCCTCATGCAATCTGAGTAGTTCCATAATTATCCTTTCCTATACTGTTGCTCGCGGATTCCTGCAATAGAATTTGAACATACATATACGGTTTGATACGGTTTCGCCAGAGATTTTTTTTTGACTGTCGTGTGATATTTTAAAATGCGCGATTCTTGCAAAGTAATGTCGTGTGGACTGCCGAGGGTGGTGATCGCGCTGAAGAGGCGCAGAGTTTGATCACCGAATCGCATCTCGAGATGTAATGTCACGCTCCATCCCGGCCTCTCCCGCATTGAGCCGAGAAATCGCCATCAGGATTTCGACGATGCGCGAGAGCCGCACACCAACTCCCGGACTATTTTACTGAGTGTTTGGACAGCCGGGCCGATTCGACTTTCATCGCTGCCGCCGAAGCCGAGAATCAGGCCGCTCTTCGGTCTCCTGCTCATATAACAGGCCGAGAGCGGGCTAGCGCTGATCCCGCGTTGCGCAACCCTGCGGACAATCTCAAGGTCATCCATACCTCGCGGCAGAAACGCCGAAAGATGCAAACCGGCCTCGGCGTTGCATGGCTTGAGGAGTTCCCCGAGATGCCGGCCGAGTCCTTCGACCAGCGCATCTCTCCGGCGGAGATAGACCGAGCGCATTCGCCGCAAATGACGAGCGAAATGGCCTTCCTGCAGGAAGTCGGTCAAGACAAGTTGATAGAGCGTTGGGGAGAAGAGATCGAGGGTCTCCCGCAATCGAATGAATTTGTTCAGAAGAAGAGGGGGAGCCACAACGTATCCCAAACGCAGCGATGGGAACAAGACCTTGCTGAAGGTGCCGATATAGATCACCCGCGAGCCGGCGTCTATCCCCTGAAGCGCCCCGATCGGGCGGCTGGCATAACGATATTCGCTATCGTAATCGTCCTCGATGATCCAGGATCGGCGCCGTTGAGCCCAGTCGAGCAGTTCGAGTCTTCGCGAGGCCGACATGGACAATCCCAGCGGATATTGGTGAGAGGGCGTGACGTAAACCACGCGTACTTTTTTACCTCGTGAGGCGATCTCTTCAACCCTAATCCCTTCCCAGTCCAGAGCAATGGGGATCAAAGTCGCGCCTGTGCTTCCCAGAGCGTATCTGGCGCCGGGGTAACCCGGCTCTTCTATACAGGCGGCGTCGCGAGGCGTCAGTAGCGCCATCGCGCAAATTTGAAGCGCCATCTGAGACCCCGAGACAATGAGGACCTGGCTCGTTTCGCAGTTCACCGCCCTGGCCGCGCGTAGATATTGGGCGATGGCTTCGCGCAATGGCAGGTGTCCGGCTGGATCTCCATACGCCATAAGATCAGCAGAAAGATTCTTTGCATGGCGAGAAACCAAACGCGACCAAATATGATGCGGAAAATGGTCCAGCGCCGGGAGGCTCACCCGGAATGGACCCAATAACTCTTTCTCGCCGGACATATTCATTCCCCGCGAATCCGCCCCCGCCATACGCGATGACCGGGGCGGCAAGCCCGGCCGCCCCCCGGAATCACGAACAGGCATTGGTATTGCTAATTCGTCAGGGATTGAATCTTTTACGTACGTGCCAGCGCCGATCTTGCCTTCGATATATCCTTCGTGAAGAAGTTGCTCGTAGGCGTTGATCACGGGCAAGCGCGAGATTTTCAACTCTGCCGCGAGCGCGCGCGTTGAGGGCAGACGTTGCCCCGGTTGGAGCCGTCCCGAAAGAATGGCTGCGCGGTATCCGTCGTAGATTTGCTTATAGAACGGACAGCCGGAGGTTCGTTCAAAGGGAATAAAGGAAGGGACAGTTAAGGTCGCCGGCTTTTTTGCGTTCATAGGCGCTTATGAGTGGTTATAGTAGAAATATGTAAAATGGTTATTGTGAGATTACCACTATCGGCATAGGATCGGCAACGCTAAATTTTTTGAACCGACTTGTGACCGGTAAAAGGAGGAAATGCTGATGAGCGCCAGAAGCCTGTCTTGGGTATGGTCTTTACTCCTAGTCTATTCCGTCCTCCCAGGAGCGAAGGCAGGCGCCGCAATGGGCGATGAAAGAACGAAAGGGGAACCGATGTCGACTCAGCAGAACGCAGAAGCTAAACCGCATGATCCGCAGACAGATTTCAATTTTATCATTGGGAACTGGAAAGTCCGCAATCGAAGATTGAAACAGCGGCTCAAAGGGTCGGATTCGTGGGAAGAGTTTGAAGGGAGAGCGGTCGCGCGGAAGATTTGGGGCGGCGCAGCGCATATCGACGAATACGACGCCGAGAGCCCTTCAGGTCACATCCAGGGCATGACTCTGCGCCTTTATAACCCCCAATCGCAGCAGTGGAGCATCTATTGGGCGAACCGCGCCAACGGGGTTCTGGACACGCCGATGATCGGGGGGTTCAAGGATGGCCGGGGCGAGTTTTATGACCAGGAAATGTTCGAGGGCAGGAGCATATATGTCCGATTTATCTGGTCCAACATTACAGCAGACTCTGCGCGCTGGGAACAGGCATTCTCGCCGGATGGAGGTAAGACCTGGGAGACCAACTGGATCATGGAATTGACCCGCATCAGTGAGGTTAGCGCGCCAACTCCAGACCAACCACACAAATGATGAGGGAAGGTCGACCATGCGATATCATCCTCGGCGCGCGCCATCCGATTCGCCACGTGCGCGCGGCGCCCTGGCGCATATGCGCCGACTGTGGCAACTCGGTTTACGTCGCCAAAGATGATATTACGAAAGGAGCGCCGCCTGGGCCCGAGATAGCCCAAGTCACTTAACGTAACCCTATTGCCATTGCCGGGGATAAAATCCACCCTTTGTCAGTTCTCTCAAAGGTAATCCATTCGTCGAATTTTCTTTCGCTCTCACCGATTTTGACGCTGGCGACGATGCGCGCTTTATATATGGACACTCGATTGACCTCCAATCGCTGAGAGTCGGCTATCGCAAAACTGTTTAAGCGCATCCGATCAACAGTATCTTTGAGCGCGGCCAGATTGGGACGCGGAGCCCCGGGGATGAAACGCGGCAGAGCTGTCCAACCAAGCGCTGTCCCAACGCGGGTCTTCACCAGGGACAAATACTGCTCCTTGATAAATTCTTCTGGAGGGGCCGCATTATTACGATAGTAGCTGACGGCAATCCAGGACATTGCGCCTAAACCGAGCAAGATCACCGGCGCTACAATTATCCAAAATGTTTTGGCCGACACCGTTGAAATCATGTTCTTCATAGCGACTCCAGTATCAAAATTCTCCACTCGATGCTTGTTTTAAAAGTTCCTTGAAACCCTGAAAGGTCACAAATAGTAGCCTTGAGACCAACCCACTGGCCACGCTCAAATCCCCTCTCCGATAACTAATGCTAAAATCGGAAATGTATTTCATGAAGATTCAGTCTCTCTCTACGCGACGCTGGGCGATCTCATTCCGACGTTTAGTAATGGAGCTAAGGCGGTCGATTTCAAACTGTGGCGGATTTCGGCATCCACAAGCTACTCGGTTTAATTGCGACTGTAGTACTAGAGGTCACTCAGAGTTCGACTGGACGATCGGAGAGCTGTTTTAACAACGTGTAGATATGAAAAGTTTTCTTCTCTTTTTCGCGCTCATATTAGCGTTAAGTTGGGCGGGCGCCGTTGGCTTACGGCGTCCGGACGCACGGCGGATAGATAAATCTTCGGTATTCTCTGCGCCGGTTCAGAGCCAGGCGACTGATAAGCGCGCCGGCTCAATCACAGGCCGTATCGTCGTCGTTGGAAATCCCGCGCCGGGCGTCGATGTCATGTTACTTGCGCTCAACTCGAATAGCTCACTGCGCACTCCTGTTGCCAACACTAAAACTGATGAGCATGGCCGCTATCAATTCAAAGGCGTGGCGCCGGGAAGCTATGACATCTTTCCTTCCGCACCCGAACTCGTCCTGCCTAAACAAGGCCGGTACGGCCAACCGGGGAAGACGTACGTTTGCATCTCTTATGGCGCCGCTCCGGCGTTAACTCACATGCCAAACCATGGTTTATGCGATGCCGCAGTTCGCATGCCAGACGTTAGTTGGTGTTCCGGAGCAGTGATTTTATTCGTTCGGCAACGTTCTTGGCGCCCATCTTCTCAATCAGCCTAGCCGTATACGCAATTGATAACCGAGTCAAACTATTCCCTCTCCCGATCTGAAATCCGAACGGCGGCGCCGCTGATGAGAGAATCGGCGGGGTTCTCAATTATGGCGTCCTTCGGCTTCAGCCCGGAAACCACTTCAACTTCGGCGCCGAAATCGCGGCCTATTGTGATTGGAACCAGATTCGCTACTCCGTTCCGCGCCACACCCACTCGAACGCCATCGGCGCGGAAAAGCAGCGCATTGGTCGGAATCGTGATGGCATCGATCCGGCCCGGCAGCCGCAGGCGCACGGTGACATATGCGCCCGGCAACAGCTCTCCCGTCGGGTTATCGACCTCGATTTCGGTCAGGAGCGTGCGCGACGCCGGGTCAATCGCCTTTGCGGTCCTGACGATGATTCCGCGAAATTCCTTACCGGGCGACTCGTTCACCGTCAGCGCCGTGCGCGCGCCTGTGCGAGAAGCGCTCGCGAAGCTTTGCGGCACGTTGACAAAGACGCGCAGTTTGCCCGTCGCTGCCAGCCGGTATAACTCCTTCCCTGGCGCATTTGCGCCGGCATCGATTAAAGCGCCCAAGTCCGTGTTGCGCGCCGTAATGACGCCGTCGAACGGCGCATAAACGCTGTTGAAAGATTGCAGATTCTCGAGCCGGCGGACGTTGGACATCATTGAGGCGTAAGTAGCTTCTTTCACGCCCAGATCGCCGACCTTCTCGTCAGTCTCCTGCTGTGAAACCGCATTCTTTGTGAGTAGCCCCTGCCACCGATCGGCCGTCGACTTCGCCAGCCTCAAACTGGCTTCGGCGACCTGCAGTTCGGCTCTGGCCTGTTGCAGTTGCTGATCGACCTCAGGGGTTTCGATTTTGGCGAGCAGGTCGCCCTGCTTGATATGGGCGCCAAGGTCGAAAAACCATTTCTTCAAGTATCCGTTGGTGCGCGCGTATATCGGTGTTTCCGTATAGGCCTGAACGTTCCCCGGAAGAGTGATCTCTTGCGCCGGCGCCTGCGTTTTGGGATAAACAACGCGAACAGTTAGCGCTGCCGATTTCTGTGTCGCCTCCTTCAGGCTGGTTTGGGCCTCCAGCCTGTTGCGAATTCCAGACAGGATGAAAAATCCCAATATTATGGCGAATGCAAAAAACGCCAGCATTGCGGTCCGAAAATAACCGCGCAGCGGCGCGTTCTGCGACTGCGCTTCAGCAGTCTGTTCTGAGACATTTTGCTCCGTGTTCATTTCCTCTCCTTCTCCTTGGACAGTTTGATCAATATTCAATCCTCTTGTCCCAGACCGCCGCCGCCGGCCGCGGTTTCTGCAGGCCCGGTCCTGTTTCGGCGATGATGCAACAACCCGAATACCGCAGGAACGAAGGTCAGGGTGGCAAGTGTTGCGCAAATGAGACCGCCGATCACCGCCCGTCCGAGTGGGGCGTTCTGTTCACCGCCCTCCCCGGCGCCCAATGACATCGGAATCATGCCAATGATCATGGCCAGCGCCGTCATGATGACCGGACGAAAACGTGTGAACCCGGCTTCCACTGCGGCTGTGAGCGGGTCGCCATGAGTCGCCAGACGTTCTTTGGCAAACGAAATCACCAGAATGCTGTTTGCCGTCGCCACTCCCACACACATAATCGCGCCCATGAGCGCCGGAACGCTCAGGCGTGTGTGAGTAATGAAGAGAAAGATGATGATCCCCGCTAACGCGGCCGGGAGCGCCGTAATGATGATGAACGGATCCAACCACGATTGAAAGTTCACCACGATCAGCAAGTAGACCAGGACAATGGCGAAGGCGAGCCCCGCGATCAATCCGGCGTAGGATTTTTGCATGGTGGAAAACTGCCCGCGGATGGTCATGGCGCTCCCCCGCGGCAGTTCCTTCTGACGGCGATCGGCGATTTGTGTGATCTCTTTTCCTGCGGACCCGAGGTCGCGGTTTTCAACCGACGCGTAAATATCGATCACACGGCGAATGTTATAGTGATTTACCACGGCCATCTCGCTCGAGCGGCGAAGGTCGGCGACGTCGGTCAAGATCTCGGGTATGGTCGTATTGGAAGAACTGATGGGCAGATTTTGCAGCGACTGTAGAGACTGAATCGTATATTGCGGCGCCTGCGTTACCAGGTTGTAGTTGACGCCGTTCTGCGGATTTAAGAAGAAAGAAGGGGTTGTCTGAAAACTCCCGCTCAGCGATACCAGCAGACTACTGGCGATATCACGCTGTGTGAGTCCGCCTTGAATGGCTCGGGTTCGATCCACTATCACGTCGTACTTCGGGTAATCGAACCGCTGTTGGATGCGGAGGTCGACGATTCCGGGCGCCTGCCGCAAATCATTGAGGAGATTGTTCGCCACCTGGCGATTCCCTTCCAGGTCGGCGCCATCCAATTGGATGTTGACTGGCGCCGGCATCCCGAAGTTCAGGATCTGACTGACGATATCCGCTGGCAGAAAGTAGAACGTGACCCCCGGAAACTCCGCCGCCAGACGAGGCCGCAGTTCCCCTACGTACTCGGCGGTAGGCCGATGTGGATTCTTGAGCGAGACGAGAATGTCCGCATCCGCCGGGCCGATCGTGCCCGACCTGTTGTAGATTGTGTTGATAGTGCTATAAGGCACGCCAATGTTGTCGAGGATACTTTCGACCTCCGGCCCCGGGACCGATCTGCGAATAGAAGACTCTACCAGGTCGCAGAGCCGGGCCGTCTCCTCAATTCGCGTGCCCGTCTTGGCCCGTAGGTGGAGCAGGAATTGTCCGCTTTCGCTGCTGGGAAAGAAATCTTGCCCGAGCCACGCCGTCAACGGAATTGCGCACAGGCAGAGCCCAAGAAACACTGGCGCAAAAACCGCGCGCCAGTTCACCAGCGCGCTTAAGAGGTTGCGATAGATACCACGGATATTTTCAAATCCGCGCTCGAACACGCGCTGCAAACGAACGAACGGGTTTCTCCCTCGGCCATTGGAAGAGGGTTTCAGGAGATACATGGCCAGTGTCGGCACGAGGGTTCGCGAGAAGAGGTAGGAGGCGAGCATCGCGAACACTACCGCTTCCGCCAACGGAACGAACAAATAACGCGCGACGCCGCTCAGGAAGAACATGGGAAGAAATACGACGCAGATGCAGAGGGTCGAGACCAGCGTCGGTACGGCAATCTGTCCGGCGCCCTGAAGAATCGCGTCGCGGAGGTCGCGCCCCTTTTCGATATGCCGATCGATGTTTTCGATCGTGACGGTGGCGTCGTCCACCAGGATGCCGACAGCCAGCGCCAGCCCGCCTAACGTCATGATGTTGATCGTTTGATTGAGGAAACCGAGCATGATGACCGACGTCAGAATCGAAAGCGGGATTGAAATCGCGATAATGAGCGTGCTCCGCCAACTTCCGAGAAAGATCAATATCATGATCCCGGTGAGGCAGGCCGCGATGATGGCTTCGTAAATCACGCCAGTCACGGCCGCCATGACAAATTTGGATTGATCGGCCAGAGGTTGAATCTTCAGTTCGGCAGGCAGAGTTGTGGCTATTCGAGGCAGCATCTCTTTGACGTTCCGCACCACGTCAATAGTCGATGCGTCGCCCGCCTTCAGTATGGTCACGAGTGTGCCCCGGGCGCCATCGAGCCTGACGGCGTTGGTCTGCGGTGAGAATCCGTCGCTCACCTGCGCTACGTCTCGAAGGTAAATCGGCGATTGCCCGACGAGTCGCAAAGGTAGGTCGTTCAGTTCTTGCACACTTTTCGGGCTCCCGTTCAAGGCGATGTCGTACTCAAAGGCGCCCATCTTGGCAGTGCCGGACGGTAACACCAGATTCTGCTGCCCGACCGCAGTCACGACATCTGAGGCGGAGAGCCCCTTCGACTGAAGTAACGCCGGGTTCAGGTTGATCATGACCTGACGCTGCTTGCCGCCATACGGGTATGGAACGGCTGCGCCCGGCGCCGTGACCAATTGAGTGCGTAGGAAGTTCAGCGAGAGGTCATTCAACTGCTGTTCTGTCATCCCTTGTCCGGACACCGCCAGTTGAAGGATCGGAACAGTCGCCGCGTTGTAATTCAGGATGAGCGGGGGAACGGCGCCGGGTGGGGCCTGGCGCAGGGCGGTTTGCGAAACTGCCGTGATCTGGGCATTAGCGCGGTCGATGCTGGCGTTCGGCTGTAGGAAGACCCGCACGATCGACAGTCCGTTCAAGGTAGTCGATTCGATATGTTCGATATTGTCTACCGTCGTGGTCAGGACCCGCTCGAAAGGCGTGATCAGCCGGCCTTCCATTTCTTCCGCATTCAACCCTGTATACTGCCAACCGATCCCAATCACGGGAATATTGATGTTCGGGAAGATGTCGGTCGGCGTACGCAGAATGACGACCGGACTGACGATCAACACCAGAAGCGCCAACACGATGAAAGTATAAGGCCTGTCAAGAGCTACACGAATGATCCACATAAAACGATTAAACCCAGTTACCTTTCAGCGAACCGGGATCATAGTCCAGCTCCTGCTATGCATACAATTGAATGTTTTGCATTGAAAGAATGAATCAACTGCATATATACTCAGCGCGTCGTCAACAAGTTCTTTTTGTATTTCCCCAGGGAGAAGGCAGGCGCCAGCAACATCGGAATTAAGATAGGATATATGAGACTTACCCGCGATGACATAGACATTGCGGTGATCATTGCCGAGGAAGGCACGCTCACCGCCGCCGCTCGCCGTTTGCATCTTTCGCAGTCGGCGCTGAGCCATCATCTGAAAAACCTCGAAGAACGGATAGGCTCCGCCCTATTTATACGGCAGCCTAGGCGCATGGCGCCGACCGCAGTCGGAGAAGAATTGGTCCGGCGCGGAATTCTGATCCAGATGGAGTTCCGCGAGATGGAACTCGATCTGGCAATGATGGCGAAGGGCGCGGCTCAGGTAATCCGACTAGGCACGCAATGTTATACGAGCTACCATTGGCTGCCCTCGCTCGTCCGCCGTCATTCCAGTTTGGCCCAGCGCGTTCGTTTGCGAATCGTGCCGGAAGCGACGCAACGCGTGGAGGATGCGCTTATCCGTGGGGAGATCGACTTTGCGATTCTGAGTAAGGAGGGTCAGGATGATCGCCTCCATTACTGGCATCTGCTTCAAGACGAGATCGTATTGATTGTAGCGAAAGATCATCCCCTCAGCGGAAAGCGGAGGATAATGCCGGAGGATCTCCGTGGCGAAAGCTTACTGATCCATACCACCCCGGATGGCCGGCATGTGGTCGTCGACGGCCTGCTCGCAAGCCATAGGGTTCGTCCCCAGGAAGTGATCCGCCTTCAGCTCACGGAAGCGATTCTGGAGATGGCGGCGGCGGGAATGGGAGTCGCCGCCGCGGCTCGCTGGATGGTCACATCCGCGGCGAGCGCTAGGGGGCTCTCTTTGATTTCCTTCGGACCTCAGCCAATAGTGCGTCAATGGCGCTGCGCCGCGCTCCGCAGTAGTCCGCGACACAGTGAGTTCAGCGAACTGGCCGCGGCGCTTAGAAGTCTCATGTCCTCCAGTAACGAATCTAAGGAAGCAAGCCTCGCTCAAAGATCAGAAGTCCTGATCTAGGTTCCTGAAGGCTCCCGAGGATAATTGCCTGACACACGCGCGATCTAATCGTCAATTTCCGATCAGTATAGCTGTCCGCATCCGATAAGCCTTCGGCAGCACATGGCCGCCACACTATTACACTATCTGAGGCAAACTAGCAGCCGGCTGTGTTTCAAATCGGTCATGGGGAAGATATAAACTCTCTTCCGATCCACGCTAACTTGCTGCGTTTCCTCACCCTGATCAATCGGTCTCTCTGCGACTATACCTGGCACGTTCGTTGCCAAGTCCCCGGCAGCAACGGCGAATGGATTTAACGTGGGAATTCTATTGGCCGCGATAAATTCACATTTTTAATGGAGGAAATTCAGGAGTATGAAAAAGCTTTACACCATGACGTTCACTCTGGCTGTTGTGATCGGGTTGTGTTCAATGGCTTCAGCGCAGGATCAGACCAAGCGTATTGATCAGCGCGAACAGCGCCAACAGAATCGCGTCGCCAACGGAATCAAAAATGGATCGATTTCGAGCGGCGAGGCTGCAAGAATCGAGAGAAATGAGGCAAGGATTAATCGAAATGAGGCTCGCGCCAAGGCCGATGGCGTCGTCACCGGTCGTGAACGCGCGCGACTCAACCGTGAGCTCAATCACACCAACCGAGAAATCCGTCACGACAGTCGCAATTCGCCGGGTATTGATGCGCGAGAGCATCGCCAACAAAATCGTGTCGCCACCGGGTTAAAGAACGGGTCGCTGACGGGTCATGAGGCGGCAAAGATCGAAAGAGACGAGGCGAAGATTCATCGGGATGAGGCCCGCGCCAAGGCCGACGGCGTCGTCACCGGTCGTGAACGCGCTCGGCTCAATCGTGAACTCAACCACACCAACCGAGAAATCCGGCGCGACAAACATAACAACAGGCATCAGTAGGCTCCATTGCGCACGGATCTCAATTGGAGAGCAATGGGGGTTGAAGAACCAAGCAGAGGAACGGCGCTCTAAAGCCGTTCCTCTACAACCGAACAGATTCTCCTTCAGAAATTGACGCCGAAGATATATCAGTTGAAAGTCCATCCGCTAGATCGGTCCTTAGCGCGTCCTCAAACAAATTTATCAGCTGTCGCTCTCCGTTCACGCCCCCAATTGACACACAGGCGAGCATAATAATATGTTTGCAAACATACGGCGGCGTCACGCTTGGCGACGGTTTACCGATCCGGTTCGGAGCCGACGGCAAAGTGATTGCAATTAATATCAACGATTGCGCGTCTCACTGAGAGGCTAAGGCGGATGCCCCATCCATATGGGCAAAATTATGAAGTGGAGGATGTTCTGGCATACTATCAGGGAAATCATTCCGCTGGTCTGCCTGCTGTTTATCATACTGACCACGCTGGTCTTCGCTCAACAAATCGGCAAGTTCTCGAACGTTATATTATCTCTCCAGTCTTCCGCCGAGATCACGCAGAAATTTCTGCTCAGTCTGATCCCCAGCATCGCCGTCATCACCCTGCCGGTGTCTTTGCTTTTGGGCACTGTAATCACTTGCAGCAGATCATCGTCAGATAATGAGTTAACCGCCTGGCAGTCGCTGGGCGTAAGCCAGAGGGCGCTCGCACTGCCTTTCCTGGCAGTCGGCCTCGCCGGAACCATCATTTCCTGCTATCTGTCGGCTTATCTCGCGCCCGCCGCATTGAGGACACAGAAGTCGCTGATCACGCAAATTCTGCTTCAGGAGGCCAACACACGCATAAAGCCACACACATTCATAACGAACTTTCCCAACCTGTTGCTTTACGTCCAAAACGTCGATCCTCGCACCCACAATTGGCTGGGGGTATTTCTTCTACAGAACGAACCTAGTGGAGCTTTCAGATTGCTGACGGCGGAGCGAGGACAATTCAGGATCGAATCCGGCCAATCACTGGCCCTGGAGGCGCAACTCCTCAATGGAGTGTCACTGGAAAACGTAGGACAGAGCCCCTCAGGCGCCAACTCGCAGCTCGCTCATCCATCTTCACAGTCCGCCGCTGTATTCGCCAAATCGATCGTCAAACTGGTAGATAACCAGAACGTAGTCGACACCTCCGACAAGGATTCTGGCTCAGGCGCCCTCACTCGGATGTCCTTACGGGAAATATCCAGGTTTGCGGCGGGGGCCGACACAGATAGAGATCGGAGGCAGGCTACGGCGGAGATGCATAGGCGGTTCGCCTTCCCTTTCGCCTGTTTGACGCTGACCGCGATGACATTCATCTTGGCCATTCAGGGCAGGCGCTTCTCGACCCGCCCGCGGACCGTCATTGCTGTCCTGTTCATGGCGATGTGGTTCTACCTCTTACTTGTAATGGGGCAGAACCTCTCTATGAAGGGCGCCATTCCCGTCTGGTTGGGAGTGTGGTTCTCGAACTTTATATACGGCGCGCTCATCCTGAGGGCGCTCATTTCAGGCAAACGGCCATGGTCAGGCCTCTCGTTCTTTGTTAATTCGTCCCTTTTCGCTCGCGATGTCAGCGATCAAGGGCCATCCCGATCGCTCGCATTCAAGCGCCTGTCCTCCGCGCGCGAGTCGTCGCGCGGCGTCCGGGTTATATCTCTCAACCTGATCAATTACCTTCTGGTAAGTGAAATCGCTAAGTATTTTGCCCTCGCCGCCTCGGCGCTGGTGGCGACCGCCGTCATCTTTACCCTCTTCGACTTGATCCCCTCGATCATCAAGAGCGGGACTCGACTATCATATGCGGGCTCGTACCTGGCGTACCTTACTCCACAGCTCTTTTACTTATTTGCGCCTTTCGCGCTGCTCGTGGCGATCCTCCTGAGCTTCAACGTTCTCTCGAGATCGAATCAGTTGGTTGTCATCTCCAGCGCCGGGCAAAACAGGACGCGCACAATAAACGCAATACTCATGGCCGCCGGCGCTCTAAGCTTCTTTCTCTGGGCGCTATCGAATTACGTGCTGCCACACACCAACCGTGAACAGGACGAGCGTTACAACAAGATCAAAGGACGGCAGATAGAGCAAACGACCATCGCTTTCGGAAGGAAGTGGGTGTTTGACAAAGACGACGCCATTTACAGTTATCAACGGATCGATCCGGATGACAGCCTCATCAATACATCCATATACCGGGTCGACGGCGACCGGGGACTCATCCGATCAGCGACGCATTTCGGCCGGGCTACTCGGGTGGGCAAATCGACCTGGAAAGCTGACAGCGGTTGGATTGAGACGATCACCCCAGATTCGACAATTCAGAGAAAGGCCATTCAGGCGCAACCGGAGGTCATTGAAATAAGCGAAGGGGTTGGTCTGTTCAAGCGGACGACGAATGAATCCAGCAAGATGAGCGCCGCGGACTTACAGCGGCGCATCGCGCAGCTCAAGGACCTGGGCGTATCCACACTCGACTTGCAGATCGACCTGAGGAGGCGAATCGCATTTCCGGTCTCCTGTCTGGTCCTGTCTGTTCTGGCCATCCCCTTCATCAGCGCGAAGCAGGCAAGAAGATCTGGACCGCTCGTCAGCGTCTCGCTGAGCGTCGGCATCGGCCTGGTCTTCTCGCTTTTAATGAGTCTCTTCGAGGCCGTCGGCAAGCAGAATAACCTGCCGGTGGGAATGGCTGTCTGGGGGCCCAACATTCTCTTCATGGCCGTCGGGCTGTACCTGAATTTCGTCAGATACCGGCTGCAGTAAGCAAACGCGCCGACCTAACAACGCAAAGCCCGGGAGCGTCCCGGGCTTTGTCATTGCGTCACGCTTGCCGCCAGCAATCTCAGGTCCCTGTTTGCCAGCTATTCATGTACTCGACCATCTCCGGCGTCAATTCGTCGATCGAAACCTTCATTGCCGTCAGCTTCAATCTGGCGATCTCCGTGTCTACCTCTTCGGGCAGCAGATGGATTTGGGCTTCCAGCTTGCCTTTATTTTTAACCAGGTATTCCACGGAAAGCGCCTGATTGGCGAAGCTCATATCCATCACACTCGCCGGGTGGCCCTCGGCCGCGGCGAGGTTTATCAGGCGACCTTCGCCTAGCACCATAATCTCGCGACCGTCTCTCAACTTGTACGCCTCGACCCACTGTCTCACTTTTCTGATCTCGGTCGAGACGGATTTCAATCCGACGAGGTTCAGCTCCAAGTCGAAGTGGCCGGAGTTGCAGACAATTGCGCCGTCTCGCATCGCCTCGAAGTGTTGGGTGTCGATCACGTGGCGATTGCCAGTGACCGTGATGAATATTTCTCCGAGCGGCGCCGCTTGGGCGATTTGCATGACGCGGAAACCGTCCATCGTCGCCTCGAGGGCTTTGATCGGGTTGATTTCCGTGACGATCACATTAGCGCCCATTCCGCGGGCGCGCATCGCGACGCCCTTGCCGCACCACCCGTAGCCGACTACGACCAGAGCCTTGCCTGAAAGAAGAATGTTGGTCGCGCGGATGACGCCGTCAAGCGTGCTCTGGCCGGTGCCGTAACGGTTGTCGAAGAAGTGCTTGGTCTGCGCGTCATTGACCGCGATTGACGGAAAGCTTAGCTTTCCGTCGCGCAACATGGCTTTGAGTCGCGTGATCCCGGTCGTGGTCTCCTCCGTTGTCCCGATGATCTCCGGCGCCAGCTCCGGGCGCTCTTGAACCATCGTCGCGACTACGTCGGAGCCGTCATCGATAATCAAATTCGGTTTGTGATCAAGGGCGATGTTAACGTGACGGACGTATGTTTCGGTGGACTCGCCTTTGATCGCGAATACGGATATCCCGTAATGCTTCACCAATGCCGCCGCCACGTCATCCTGCGTGCTCAAGGGGTTTGAGGCGATGAGCACGCAATCCGCTCCCGCGGCGCTCAGGGCGCGCGCGAGATTCGCCGTCTCTGTTGTGATGTGCGCGCAGGCGATCAGCCGCAATCCATCCAGAGGCTTCTCTTCCTGGAAGCGCTGGCGGATCATGCGCAGCACAGGCATCTCTCTCTCGGCCCACTCGATTCGCCGCTTCCCTTCATCGGCGAGGGACAGATCTTTCACTTCGTAATGCGTTTGATTCTTGTTATCCACTTGTTTGTCTCTTTACCTCTCTTTATATCTCTGCTTCGGTTTCGAAGGTTTCTTATGATCGTCTTGTTCGTTATCAAACCCTTGCCATCACAATCCGGCATCGACTCGCAGCTTGTCCGCGCGATTAGTCTTCTCCCAGGAGAAGCCATCCACATCGCTACGGCCGAAGTGTCCGAATGCGGCTGTCTGCTTGTAGATTGGGTGGCGCAGATCAAGCGATTCGATGATGCCCTTCGGCGTAAGTTGGAAGTTGGCGCGGATGATCTCCGAGAGTTTTGTTTCATCAATTTTTGCAGTGCCAAAGCAGTCAACGTAAACCGACACAGGCTCTGCGACGCCGATGGCATAGGCTAATTGAACCTGGCAGCGGTCGGCGATTCCGGCGGCCACAACGTTCTTCGCGATGTAACGGGCCATATAGCATGCAGAACGATCGACCTTCGTCGGGTCTTTTCCTGAAAACGCCCCGCCTCCGTGCGGAGCGGCGCCGCCGTATGTGTCGACTATGATCTTGCGTCCGGTCAGCCCGGTGTCGCCCTGCGGGCCCCCAACGACGAAGCGACCTGTCGGGTTTACATGATATTTGGTGTCTTTGTCGAGAAGGTGTGGTGGAATGGTGGGCTTGATGACATGATCAATAATGTCTTCGCGAATCTGTTCAGCCGCGGCTTCAGGACCATGCTGGGTTGAGATGACGACAGTATCCACTCTTACCGGCTTGCCGTTGTCATATTCAACCGTCACCTGCGATTTGCCGTCGGGACGGAGGTAGTCGATGTCTCCGCTGCGCCTGGCGTCGCTCAGCTTGCGGACGAGTTGATGCGCGAGTTGTATGGGGGTCGGCATCAGCTCAGGCGTTTCGTTGCAGGCGTATCCGAACATCAATCCCTGGTCGCCCGCGCCTCCCGTATCGACTCCCATTGCAATGTCCGGCGATTGTGTATTGACGGCTATAATCACGCCACAGGTATCGGCGTCGAAACCGTACTTGGCCCTCGTATAGCCGATTTCTCTGACCGTCTCGCGCGCAACTCTGGCATAGTCCACCTGAGCCGTCGTCGTGATCTCGCCGCCGACTATGACCACCCCTGTCAGGGCCATAGTCTCGCAAGCGACGCGCCCCCTGGCGTCCTGTCGCAAAACCTCGTCCAGAATGGCGTCCGAAATCTGATCGCACATCTTATCGGGATGGCCCTCTGTCACCGACTCAGAGGTAAACAAAAATCTGCCGTGCTGCTTCACTTAAATCCCTCCTGGGTTGAATTGGAAATAGAATCGCGTTGCGGCCTGGTCTGGAACGAAGGCCGCACAATGATCATCAGCGCTGTAGTAAGTGTGAGTAAACTCCGCTTCCAAAGTGGCAAAGGATGTCATGTGGCTCTCGAAAGTGTCAAGCTTGATCCAAGCAGCGTGGGGCCGGCGTGGGCAAATAAAAACGAGCCTCTTGGTTTTAACCACGCCCGCGTTTATCATTGCCCTTCTTGAAGTAATCATCATTTTCTGGGCGCGCAGGCGTCCTTGCCCGCGGCGTATGGCTCCTTACGGGGCTGTCCGCAGGCAAGGACGCCTGCGCGCCCAGTTTCGACGGGAATTTCGGAGGATATGGAATGTCTCAACCGGACATCAATTCATTGCTCAAGGAAGAACGTCTATTCACGCCGGCGCCGGGTTTCAGCGCCGACGCCCACATCAAAAGCCGCGAAGATTACGACCGAATCTACAAACGTTCAGTCGAAGACCCCGAAGGGTTCTGGTCGGAGATCGCCGGCGAGCTTCACTGGTTCGAGAAATGGAATAAGGTTCTGGAATGGAATGAGCCGTTCGCCAAATGGTTCGTCGGAGGACAGATCAACCTCTCGTACAACTGCCTCGACCGCCATCTTTCGACGTGGCGCAAAAACAAAGCCGCCATTATTTGGGAGGGCGAGCCTGGCGACACGCGAACTCTGACCTACCAGCAACTCCATCAGGAGGTTTGCAAATTCGCGAACGCGCTGAAGTCGCTGGGCGTCGATAAAGGCGACCGCGTGGCCATCTATATGCCGATGATCCCCGAACTGCCCGTGGCCATGCTGGCCTGCGCGCGCATCGGCGCCACGCACTCGATCGTCTTCGGCGGCTTCTCTTCCGAAGCGTTGAAGGACCGCATCAACGACGCGCAGGCGAAAGCCGTGATCACAGCCGACGGCGGCTTCCGTCGAGGCGGAGTGGTTCAACTCAAGCCGGCGGTCGATGAAGCGATCAAGGACTGTCCGAGCGTCAAGGATGTCGTCGTCGTCGAGCGGTGCAAGAATCGGATTCACATGGAGTTGGGGCGCGATCATTGGTATCACGATCTGATGTCAGGCGCCTCGGACAAGTGCGACGCCGAGCCTCTCGATTCCGAGCATATGCTCTATATCCTTTACACCTCCGGCACGACCGGAAAGCCGAAAGGAATCGTTCATACGACTGGCGGCTATTCTGTGCAGACATATATCACCACGAAATGGGTCTTCGATATTCGCGATAATGACACGTACTGGTGCACCGCGGACATCGGTTGGGTGACCGGGCACAGCTATATCGTCTACGGCCCGCTTCAGAACGGCGCGACGGTTGTAATGTACGAGGGCGCGCCGAACACACCGGACTTCGGCAGGTTCTGGTCAATCGTCGAAAAACACCGCGTCAACATCCTCTACACCGCCCCGACCGCGATCCGAACATTCATAAAGTGGGGCGAGCAGTGGCCGCTCAAATACGATCTGTCCAGCCTGCGATTGCTCGGCAGCGTCGGCGAGCCTATCAACCCCGAAGCCTGGATCTGGTATCACAGAGTCATCGGCAAGGGGCAATGCCCGATCGTCGATACATGGTGGCAGACCGAGACCGGCGCGATCATGATCACTCCAATCCCGGGGGCGATCCCGACCAAACCCGGATCGGCGACGCTTCCCTTCCCGGGCATTGTTCCGGATATTCAGACCAGAGACGGCGTCTCTGTCGGGCTTAACCAGGGCGGCTATCTGGTCATCACACGCCCCTGGCCCTCGATGCTGCGGACGATTTATGGCGATCCTGAAAGGCTCGTAAAGCAATACTGGAGCGATATCAAAGGCCGCTACTTCACCGGCGACGGCGCCCGCCGCGACCAGGACGGATATTTTTGGTTGATGGGGCGCGTCGACGACGTGATTAACGTCAGCGGCCATCGACTTGGCACCATGGAGATCGAGAGCGCGTTAGTCTCGCACTCGTCGGTCGCGGAGGCGGCGGTTGTCGGACGCCCGGATGATCTCAAGGGACAGGCCGTGGCCGCCTTTGTCACACTCGAGTCAGGGCGACAGGCATCCGACGAGTTGAAAGAAGAGTTGCGGCGACATGTCCAGAAAGAGATAGGCGCGATGGCGAAACCTGACGACATCCGTTTCACGGATGCTCTGCCGAAGACGCGGTCTGGCAAGATCATGCGCCGTTTACTGCGCGACATCGCTTCGGGAGCGCAAACTATCGGCGACACCACGACGCTTGAAGACTATTCGGTCCTGGCAAAGCTGCGTGAAGATGAAGAGTGAAAAATTAGCTTGAAAGCGGTTGGAGTTCAGCGGCTCTTTTCAATGGCGCTATGTTCAAATTGTTCACCCTGCGCCGCCATTTCAGGCTGCAAGGCCCCAACTGAGCTTGAGGCGCTATTTTGGGGGTGGGAATCCCGATGTGCTTGCCGTTATCAGACGCAGCTCGTCGACAATCGATATCGAATTAGGAGGGATTTTAAACAATGATCAAACTTCGATTTTCATCACTCGTTTTTCCGGTCGTTTTTTCGCTGTGCTTGCTCTGCGCTCAAAGTTCAGCGCAATCTACACAGGAAGTCCCCCCGATAAGAAATTTCCTGCAAGTGAATGAACAGTTTTGCACTGGTGGTCAGCCTCGCCTCGAGCATCTGGCCAAGCTCAAGGCCGATGGAGTGAAAGCGATCATTAATCTTCGACAGCCCAGCGAACATCGCGCCTCAGAAGAAGAAGCGGAGGCGAAGAAGTTAGGGCTACGCTACTTCAACATCCCCGTCGTCTACGGCGAGCCGAAAGACGAACAAGCGGATGAATTTCTCAAGATTACCGACGATCCTGAAAACCGTCCTGCGTTCATTCATTGCACGGCGGCGATTCGAGTCGGGGCCTTCTGGATGATCAGGCGTGTGTTGCGCGACGGATGGTCGGTCGAGAAGGCGGAAGAAGAGGCGACAAAGGTGGGGCTGGTCAATGCCCCGCACCTGGTCAGTTTTGCGAAGAACTACATCGAGAAACATCAGAAGAAATAAGAAATAGCCCCTCCCCCGATACCGGCGTCGCGCGCGCTCACTTGCGATTGCGGACCGCAGTTTGACATCGCCTCGCGGCTGCAGCTATAGTGCGCGCTTAATTTCCGAGAACTACAATGTATTGTAGTATTTCGGCGCCGATTCCCATATTGGTAGTGTAAATGCTCAGGTTCGAAAAACTATCTCTCCAGGGATTTAAATCGTTTTGCGACCCGACTGAGGTCGTCTTCGATGAGGAAGGTATCACCGCCGTAGTCGGGCCTAATGGTTGCGGCAAGTGCGTCGATGGCGACACGCTCATCACGCTTGCGGATGGACGTGACGTGACGATTCGCGAATTGGTCGACTCGGCTTTGCGAGAATCAGACTCGGTCGAAAATCTCGATGATGGATTTCTGACGCGGGCAAATCCGCTAGGCGTGGAGATTTTAACTCTCAATCCTTCGACTTTACGGTTGGAGCCACGATCCGTATCAGCCTTCGTCAAACGGACAACAACACCGTATTTGCTTCGGATTCGCACACGAAGCGGTCGTGAAGTTGTCGCTACCCCTTATCATCCCCTATTCACACTAAAGGACGGAAGGCTTCACGCTCTCAAAGCAGAGGAAATACAAGTTGGGCTTCGGCTCGCTGTGCCGCGCAAGTTACCGGTGAGAGAGCCAAAGACTCCTCCTCTTCTCACATTAATGGAAGCAGCGAGGGAAGCAGATGCGCTTTATATTCCCTGCTCGGAGCCTTTGCGCGAATGGGCTCAGGTTGCGAGAGACAAATTTGGCGGTTGGGCTGCATGGTCACAGGCGGCTGGGGTTTCTCCTGTACGAATCAAGGGGATCCTTGATGGTCAAGCGATCAATGTAGCGGCGCTTTCGAAACTCGCGGAGGCTGCGCAGTTTCCGCCTCCACTAGATGGAACAATCAAATCACGAGGCTCCGGAAGTTTCACTTTACCTTCTGGTCTCACACCGGACTTTGCGCGCTTTCTTGGATTGATTACTGCTGAAGGTCGCAACACCGACGTCTCCCAGGTCTGGTTCGTCAACTCTGACGAAGCAATCAATCAAGAATTCGCACGGCTGGCGCAATCGCTGTTCGGTTTGGAAGCGCATCAATACCACTACAAGCCCAACGCAACGGATAGTTTGATATATTCTCGGGCTCTGACTACGACTCTCGAGAGATTGTTCAACTTCCCAATCAATTCGAAGTCTGCCGAAAAACAGATTCCACCGCATATTTTCCAATCGGACGCCTCTATACAATGGGCGTTTCTTTCTGGCTTATTTGAAGGTGACGCCTATGTCTCTGCGCGTCCGCTGGATGACAGGCAGCCTATGGTCTACATAGAGTTTGCCACCGCAAGTGAGACTCTGGCGCAGCAGGTTGTCGCATTATTATTGCGGCTTGGCGTTTTTGCGTTGCTACGCCCACGCCGTAAGAGCGCGAGCAACACTATGGAGAGACGCGAGCGCGCCTACTATTCCGTGCTGATCTATGGCGCAGAACAGTTACGACATATGGCGCAGCGCCTCTCATTTGTCGGAGCCAAACGCCATGCCTTGCAAATACTGCGTGAACTGCCCACATTGACTAATCCGAATCTTGATTTGATTCCCGGCGTGACGCCGATCATCAAAGAGGCGGCGCGCGCCGCCGGTGTCAAAATAAAGCCCAATCGCCGCGATCACCCTAAACTTGCGGCTTATGTCGAGCAGCGTTGTGAAGCGAGCCGCAGCGGCCTGATTGAGGTAGTTGAGCAAATCAATCGCCTTGGCAACACTCCGCAACTGGCTGAAGATTACCTGCGCCGACTTAGGCAATTGGCGACTTCCGACATTTACTGGGACGAAATCGTTAACATTGAACAGGTCCAACCGAAGGATGAATACGTTTACGATTTAAGTATCGCCGGCACGCACAATTTCGTCGCGGGCAATATCATTGTTCACAACAGCAATGTCGCTGATGCGATCAGTTGGGTGATCGGCGAACAGCGCGCAAAGGCGCTACGCGGCGGCAAGATGGAAGACGTGATCTTTCAGGGCGCCCGCAGTCGTCCGCCATCCGGTATGGCGGAGGTGATTTTGACCCTCGTCGTTCAGGAGACCTTCGAAATCCGAGGAGGGGCTCAGCCCGAATCAGAGGCGCTCAAACAAGCCGAAGAATCATTGACGCAAGCCGAAGCCGCCGCGGGCGCCATTGATGAAGCGATGGCCTCTTCGGAAACTGAAGACCATTCCGGCGCCGAAGCCGAAGCGGGTGGCGCTCAGGCTGATCAAGCCACGGCCGGAAAAGATGCAGGACAAGCGGAACCCGCTCAAGACTCAGAAGCGGCTTCACAACAGCGGCAAACACGCCGGCTCTCCTTTAAAAAGGCCCAAGCGAAGGTTGCGCCGCGAGTCTTCCAAGCCGGCGAGCGGATTACAGTCGGACGCCGGCTTTATCGCACCGGCGAGAGCGAATATGAGATGAACGGACGCGCCTGCCGCCTGCGCGACGTTCAGGACCTTTTCGCGGGCACGGGTCTGGGCGCGGCGCATTATGCGATCATCGAACAGGGCCGCATCGGCCAGGCGCTGTCGGCCAAACCGTTAGACCGCCGCTCAATGATCGAAGAGGCGGCAGGCATATCTAAATTCAAAATGCGCCAGCACGCGGCCGAGCTGAAGCTCGAAGCCTCCAAACAGAACCTCGCCCGCGTCACCGACATCATCGCTGAAATAGAGCGCCAGCAGAACAGCTTGAAACGTCAGGCGTCGCGGGCCCGCCGCTACAAACGGCTGCGCCAGGAGATGCGAGACCTGATGCGGGCTGTCTATGTTGTCGATTACCGCGGCGCCAGCAAAACCCTCAGCGAGATAGAGACTATACTGAATGAAGTCTCCGCGCGCGAATCGCATCTCGCCGAGACGGCTGCGGGGCGTGAGGCCGCTCAGGATGGGGCCGCTCGCGCCGCTCGCGTCGCCGAAGAAGCGCTCAACGAAACGCGCGAGATCGTAACAGGGCTGGATCTCGAAGCCGAGCGCGCGCGCCAACAGCAGGCTTACCTGACGGAGCAGATTCAATCGCTCGGCGCAAGATCGGCGCAGTTCGTAAACGATCAGGCCGCGATCACGGAGCGCAGTCAGTTCATATCGCAAGAGACCGCCCGGTTGCGCGAGGAACTGCGTCACATCGAACAGGAGATAAACTCCGAAAGCAAAACCCTCGCCGACGAAGAAAACCGCCATCAGGAACAGGCCCAGAGCGACGCCCAATCGGAGCGCAAGCTCGAAGAGGCCCGCAAAGTCGTCTATGAATGCGTGACAAATCTCGAGCGCTGGCGACAGTTGAGACGCCAATTTACGGAATCGGTGGAGCGTTGCGGCGCCAGGATCAACGGACTCGCCGCTGAATACGAACGCGCCAGGTCGCAAGCGCAGGCCGCGCAGGAGCAGTACGCGAAGCAGACCGAAGAGGCGGATATCATTTCAATCAAGCAGCAGGAATTCTCCGCTTCCATGTCGGAGGTTTCAGATCGGCTGGCGGTGATGCGAAGAACGCGCGAAGAGCGCCAGACGAAGCTGACGGCGCTGCAACACGAAATGACCGGCGCCGAGCAGCGATTGAAATCCCTGATCGAAGTCGACGAGCGCCGGGCCTACTTTTCAGAGGCCGTTCAGGCCTTGATGAAACACTCACTGAAGAGCGCCGCCTTGTCGAACGGGTTCTCTACGCTCGGCACTCTCGCGGATTACGTCAAAGTCTCGCCGGAGCACGAGGCGATGATCGAAACCACGCTGCGCGACGAATTGCAATACGTCGTCGTGCCCAGCTTCGATGATGCGCTGCGCGCAATCGATTATCTGAAATCAGAGGGCGCGGGCCGCGCCACTTTCCTCGTCATCGAGCGACAAGACGACAAGCCGGCTGTCGATCCAATTCCCTATCTCCATAACATAAAGATAGAATCACCCGGCGCCGCGGATGGTAACGGCGACCTCTCTTCTACTATTCATCCTTCAGATCGCATAGATCGGCCAGATCGCATAGATCGGCGCCACCCATACCGTTATCAGACGCTCGACTCTATGCTCAGCCTTAAGTCCGATCTGGCCGAGGCATTCAAGCTCGCTTTGCCAGGGCTGGCCAAAGCGCGTGTGGTTGACGATGCGGCGCAGGCTATCGAGGCGTCGAGTTCGAGCAATGGTTCGGGGCCTTATGTCTCGGTAGCTCGCACGGGCGAGCGCGCCATCGCCGGGCGATTGGTAACAGGAGGAAGCGCTTCTGAAAAAGGCGCAGGCGTTCTTGCGCTCAAACGTGAGATCGGCGAATTGCGCGAAAAGATTGAGTCGCTCGCCGCCGATGTGAGGCTCACGGAAGAGGCGTTGAATGAGATCAAATTTCAAATAGCTCAATCCGAGGAGGAGCAGAAGCGTGTTGACAGCGAGATTCGCCAGATCGAGAAGCGGTCGGTCGCGCTGCGAGAGCAATTGCAGCAATGTCAGCGCGAGCGCGAGAGGGCGGCCACTCACATTCGCGTCGTCGAGCAGGAGACCACTCAGGCCGAGGATGAGCTTAAAGAGTTCGACGCGAAATTGCAGCAAGCCTCTCTACAAACTGGTGAAGCCGAACAGACTCACAGAGAAGCTGAAGCCTCGGTCGCGGCCGCTCAATCGGAAATGGTCGAATTGCGCCGAAGCGCCGAGGCGCGGCTCCAGGAATTGTCTCGCCGACGCGCAGACTTCGCGACCAAGACTGAGCGGCGACGTGGGTTACAAAACGACATCCGCCGGCTCGAAACCGAAGCCGCCGACCTGGAGAGTCGTTTGAGTCGAAGCCGCATGGAGGCCATTGAGGCCGACGAGCAAGCGGCCAGTATGCGCATCACCTCGGCAATCGCGACAGAGCAACTCCAACGCTTAGCCGCTCAAAAGCGATTACGCGCAGTAGATCTCGAGTTACGGGTCTCGGCCCTAGCCGACGCTCGCGCCCGACTCGAAACTCTCGACACCGAGTTGCGATCCCTGCGCGAGGCCTCTACTCAGGCTCGTGAACAACGAGCGCAAAAAGAGATTGAAAAGGCCCGCCTCTCCAGCGACCTCGATCATCTGATCCAATCATGTCACGCCGAGTTGGACGAGAACATCGCGGAAGTCTGCGAGCGTCTCGAACAAAATGAAACCGCTTCCGCGCCGGAAACTCCCCTGCCCCAAATTGATAGAAACTTGGAACCTCATATTTCGTTATCAGACGCGGGCAACGACGCAGAGGATGAAGAATCTGATCAAGAGGCTGAGATCAACTTCTGGCAAGTCCCTGACGATTTCGACCTGAACGCTGCGAAGGCGCAGCTCGAGGACATTCGCAAGAAGATCGATGCTCTCGGCCCAGTCAATATGATGGCGCTGGAGGAGTTATCGGAGATCGAGGACAGGTTCGATTTCCTGGTAAATCAAAAGATGGACATCGAGAAAGCGATTTCAGACACTCAATCGGCGATCGCCGAGATCAAGCGCCGGTCGCGTGAGAAGTTCGTCGAGGCGTTCACCGTTATCAACGAAAATTTCAAGAAGATGTTTATAGAGTTGTTCGGCGGCGGACACGGCGAGATGAGGCTAATCGACGAGACCGATGTTCTCGAAAGCGGGATTGAGATCATCGCGCAGCCCCCTGGAAAAAGGCTTCAGAATGTGCTGTTGCTGTCGGGCGGCGAGAAGGCTATGGCCGCGATGTCTCTGGTAATGGCGATATTCAAATATCGGCCAAGCCCATTCTGCCTGCTCGACGAGGTCGACGCGCCGCTCGACGACGTTAACATCGGGCGCTTCGCCGACAAGGTTGTCGAGATGAGCGCCGAAACGCAGTTTATGATCATCACGCACAGCAAGCGCACCATGGAGGCCGCGCGCACGCTCTACGGGGTGACGATGGAAGACCCTGGCGTATCGAAGTTAATATCCGTCAAGCTATCCTGATCAGATCAATCGCTTGACAGAAAACACCTCGGTTCATAATATGACCGAGCCTTCTGGGAGGTCGTCTAACGGTAAGACTGCGGACTCTGGATCCGCCTATCGGGGTTCGAATCCCTGCCTCCCAGTAAACAAAACAGAGGACTTATGAGCGATAAAAAGCCTCATAAGTCCTTTGTTTTTTCTCTGGGAAACTCCTGGGAAACTGGGAATTCTCATTTCACCTTCTCTGCTCGCTAAGTCGCTGTAGAGTTAGCGGAAATATCGTGGAATTATCTGGCGTGCCTTTCCGAGTTTCGCATGCTGTTTTCCCTCTTTAAATTCAAAAAAACCTGCTGTTGGGCTCCGGAAAATTGCGGAAAAGCTTTTGAGAATTGAAGTGGGATCACTTCCAGCCGGGTGCGAAAGGACTGTTTTGGCAGATGAACCATTGGGAACAAGACTGATCGGAGGGGTCGAAAAACGCGAGATCAGGATTGTCGACTACGACTCGGATTGGCCGAAGAAGTTTGAGACGCACACCAGGATCATCGCCGACGCGCTTAGCGGCTCTGCCATGCGAATCGAGCATATCGGGTCGACATCCGTGCCTGGTCTGGCCGCCAAGCCCATCATTGATATTCTTGTCATAGTCCCGGATTCTGCGGATGAGTCCGCATATCTGCCCCAATTGGAGGCGGCGGGGTATGTCCTGCGGGTGCGGGAGCCGGATTGGTACGAGCACCGGATGTTCCGGACTCCTGAAAAGGACGTCCACATCCACATCTACTCGGTCGGTTGCGAGGAGATTGAGCGAGTCCTGACTTTCCGAGACCGCCTGCGCCGAAACAGCAACGACAGAATCCGCTACGAGCAGGCGAAGCGCGAGCTGGCCGCGAAAGAGTGGTCCGACATGAACGCATACGCGGATGCCAAGACGGAGGTAATCAAAAGTATTATTGCTGCGTCACAAGCAGCTGGCGAAATCTTCCGATAGCGCCTTTGGGGCTTGAACGATTATGTCTCCTGTCTGCTTACCTGAAGGGTTACCATGCGCTGGTAACCGTTCACCTAGGGACCATACACTATCTGGATAAGGTTATTTGATGTTCATTGAACCGGGGAAGCTCCAAGATCGTGAACTCCTGCTGGCGCTCGATCGATATCTGAAGGTTGATCCTGAAAAGGAAGGGGGCCCGACCTATTATTTCAATATGTTGCGAGAGGGTTCATCGATAGTGGTCGGCAGGATTAGTTTGAGAATTGGTAATCCCGATCGACTCGTCCTCTATCTTGGACACATCGGGTACAGTGTGAAGCCTGAGTATCGCGGCCATCAATTCGCCGCCAGAAGTGTTCGGTTACTAATCCCACTGGCGGCAGTTCATAAACTCAACCCCGTCTGGATCACCTGTGATCCGGACAACATCGCCTCACGTCGGACTTGCGAACTAGTAGGAGCCGAGTTCGTGGAGATTATAGACCTTCCACCTGAGGAAGAGCTGTACCACGGGGGCATTCGTCAGAAGTGCCGATACCGATTGGTTACGATTGAGTCGGAGCTACCCCTATGAACGGTTACCCTAAAAAGGTAACCGTTCATAGGGGTATACTTGAAACATCCACGAATAGTATGAAACCGCCAGCAAAGGAGTCACCATGCGTCGCCTCGCGCTCGTGTTGTTACTTGCTACCGCCCCAACGCTGCTCGCGCAATCGCCCTCCGTCTACCGCATTATCCACACCTATACGCTCGGTGGCGACGGTAGCTGGGACTACGTCATACCCGATCCGCCAAAGCATCGCTTGTTCATCGGCCGGCAGAACCGCGTCATAGTGGTGGACGAGAATGACGGGAAGCTCCTCGGCGAAGTCACCGGCATCAACGGCGCGCACGGCGTGGCGTTGGTTGATAGCGCCGGCCACGGATTCGCCACGTCCGGCAATGACAGTTCCGTGGTTATGTTCGACCTCAAGACATTCAAGGCGCTCGGTCGCATTCCAGCGGCCGAGGACGCCGACGCCATCATCTATGATCCGGCCTCGAATCTCGTCTTTACCTTTAACGGCGATGCGCACTCGTCCACGGTCATTGATCCACGCGAGGGAAAACTGGTCACCAACATTCAGCTTGGTGGCAAGCCTGAGTACGGCGTGTCAGCAGGCGACGGCAAGGTTTACGCGAATATCACGGATAACAGCGAAGTGGTGGAGATAGACACCAAGAAGCTCAGCGTGACGCGCCGGTGGTCTACCGCGCCAGGCAAACAGCCAGTGGCGATAGCCATCGATCTCAAACACCACCGGCTCTTCAGCGGCTGTCGCAGCAGGGTAATGGCCGTCTCAGACTACCAGTCCGGTAAGGTGGTAGCGACGGAGCCGATCGGCGCTGGCGTCGACGGCGCCGCGTTCGATCCCGCCACTGGCGATGTCTTTGCCTCCAACGCCGACGGTACGCTCACCGTGATTCATCAGGACGATCCGGACAAATATCACATCGTGGAAAACGTGCAGACGGCGCAGGGCGCGCGGAACATGGGGCTGGATCCCACGACGCATCGATTGTTCGTGGTCTCGGCCAAGTTCGGGCCACCGCCCGCCGCATCGACGGCAACCAACTCCAGGCGGCCTACGGTCACTCCCGGGTCCTTTATGATGATGGTAGTTGAGCGTGAAGGAGTAGCGCGCTGAAGCAGAGGCCTACTCCCACAACGCTCTGAGGGTGGCGACAACGATTCGCCGGAGATGCCAGACTGAGGTTCGTCCAATGCACACTCGCCGTGCAATTGCAGACTTACTCAAGTCCTGCGCTGATAATCGTTTCACTTCCTGATATTGACTCCTGCGCTCTAGCTGGCGCTCCAGAAAATTCTTGGGTGACTGAACGCGTACTGGTAAGCGTTCAGAGGACAGGGGCGTGAAACCATGTAGATCGATTACTTATACGACAATCTGTTTATCACGTGGATGAGCCCGGATGGGCCGAAAGTGAGCTAGCAAACAAAAGTTTCCGACATCCGCCTAGTTCCTAATTCAACAAGGGAGGCCCACATGACCCTGGACCAACGGCTTGTCTCTGAACGATTCCCTCGATCTTCGCAATACCACTCTGAATGGATCTTGGCCAACGCCAGCGGCGGAGCCAACTCCTTGTGGCTGACCGAGTGGCTGGCCGAGGCTCTGGACCTGCAGCCGGGCATGCGGGTGCTTGACCTCGGCTGCGGGCGGGCGGCTTCATCGATCTTTCTCCGCCGCGAGTTCGGCGTGCAGGTCTGGGCAACCGACCTGTGGTTCAGCGCCTCGGAGAATCTCGAACGAATCCAGGACGCCGGCGTCGGAGACGGCGTGTTCCCGATCCATGCCGACGCCCGGTCGTTGCCGTTCGCCGCAGAGTTCTTCGACGCCATCGTCTGCATTGACTCCTTCTTTTATTACGGGACGGACGACCTGTATCTAAACTACCTCGCCCGATTCGTGAAGCCGGGCTGCCCGGTGGGAATCGCCGGGGCCGGACTGATGCGGGAGATTGACGGTCCCCTCCCTGACCACCTGCAGGAGTGGTGGACCCATGATCTATGGTGCCTGCACTCGGCCGGGTGGTGGCGGCGGCACTGGGAGCGGACCGGAATCATGGGGATCGAACTGGCCGACAACATGCCGGATGGCTGGCGATTCTGGCTGGACTGGCACCGCGCAATCAATCCTGACAATGCTACCGAAATCAAGGTGGTAGAAGCCGATATGGGCAGGTATCTCGGCTATGTTCGGCTCGTCGGTCGTCGCCGGAGCCAAGTGAAGCTGGAAGAATACTGTTGGCCCGACACGATGCAATCCTTTCCTCCGAAGTACACGAAAAAACCTTTACTGCGCAATGATAAGCCAGATAACTAACGGTTACCTTTTTAGGGTAAGCGTTCAGGTGGGTGATTGAGAAGACTTTTCCTTAATGGCCGCCGTCAAGAAGTCAATCTCTCTCCAAGGAAGTAGACTTCTCTGCAAGCTTCTCATGCCAGCGGCCAGATGGTAAAATCCCGCATTGCCATCCGCACAATCTTCCCACTCATCCGATGCAGCGCCTCGTTCAGCTCGAGCAATTCTCCGCGGCCCAACTCCAACGCATGTTCATCCGGCTGATAGACCGTTCCGACTTTATAATCCAGGTAAGGCGTGCGACTATTTTCGATGTGATTTCCCAGGATATGCGCCACGACCTTATTCTGAGTGAAATCCACTAGCCGCTGTATGCTCTGGACGAACTTGACCGGGTCTTTCACATAGAGTCTTCCGGGATACAGAGTGTCACCTGTAAATAATACCGCCGTCTGACGGTCATAGATCGCGATACTCGTCGCTTCATGACCCGGAATAGGTATCACGTCAATGCGGCTGCCGCAATTGGAAGTTGACCAACACTACCGTCGCGCGCGCCAGCGTTTCTTCGCGATCGCTCAGATCGGCTGTTTTCGGCAGAATCGCCGTGACTTTTTCCAGAGCATCGAGCTCTTTATCGAACGCATCGGGTGAAGGCCGCCCGGCTGCTTGCTGCAATTGCTGAAAGGGTGAAAATCGTTGGTCGGGAGGCTTCTGCAATAAAGATAAGATACGCTCTTTCGCTCCTTCACTGACGCGTGCCGCGATCTGTTGAAACAGCCTCTCCTCAGCATCAGCGCGAGCAGTCGCGATCAGCTTTTCCAACACGGTCAGGCCTGGCAACACAATATGCTGCTGTCGCAGCGCCTGTTCTGTCCGCGGTAGCAATTCGTGCAACCGCAATCCGGCGCGCACCTGTTCATCGACAAAGGCGTTGACGCCATCCCGGTCACTTTTAGTGAAAGGGCGCAGTCCCAGATATTGTCTGATGCGATGGATATGTTCCTGCCGTGTCGAACGTCGCAGCGGATAATTGAGGAAGAGCGGCACGTCCATTTCCAACTGCCCGCAGGTATGCGCCAGCAAGTCTTTCGGCAGCAGCTCGAAATCGTAGGGGAACCGCCCAAGCAATCGCACACCGCCAAGCAGAAGTGCAAACCCGATCCTGTTTTGGGCGCCGCGACAGAAAGCAATCTCTTCACGGTCCTTATCCGAAAAAGTGAAGTACCGAAAGAGATCAGTGCGGGTCAGATCAACGGGCAGATTCTCAAAGCCCGCGCGAGGGTGACGTATGGCGGAGACCTCAACTGGGAAAAGAAGGGGCGCATTCATGCACGCAGGATACAACCGACGTCCGGCAGTAACGAAGGATTGTGAGTGGGCCGATGACTTTCAGAAAAAATCACACGCCACGCCCGGCAAGAATTTAGCCCCAGTGTGCGATTCCAATTCAGATTGGCGAAATGGCGGCCGCGAGACGATCTGCCGCGACAGCTCTCATTAGGGGAGAGCTTAAAGGGGTTTCGGTGACTTGGCAACGAGACCCCTTTAAGGCGTCTATTTACTAACGACTCCCACGATTAGAAACGCGAAAGCTATCGTGAGGAGCGCAACACGCCAGCGGTGAAACATGTCCCATCTGCTCCGAAATGTCTTCCAATCGGCAGGTGAGGTGACCTTTGCCCAGGATGCAATACGATTGTTGATCGGCACTAGAGTGGTGATCGAATACACACTCGCCGACACCCACAAAATGGCCGACGTAGCAATCCAGCCCGGTAAGCGGCCGGATTGGCGCCATTGGATCATGGCCCCAGCTAAAGTAAGCAAAAATACAAGAATGTACCAGAATGGCATGAATCTCCCCAGCACGCGCGCCATGGCGCTTGCCGCTGGCAGATGGACATCATCTGGAAGCCGATCAAGAGTCGGGTGAACAAACACGGCGATGGCCAGTTCATTCCCAACCATCAATCCAGCGACAATGATCGCAACGATATTCAGGACTTCCATCATAAGTTCCTCCATAATCTATACTCAGGAATAAGTTAGGGTTTCTTCCTTCTAAGAAGAAACGCGGAAACGATCATCATGTAAAGCGCAGTTTGAAGGTATGAGGATCGTTGATTCAACGCCCACGATGTCGGCAACATCAAAATTCCTTGTGTCATCTGCGAATTCTGTGCTTTCCATATACCGCCGGCCTACCTCGCCGGGTTCTTCGTCAGCCACATAGGAGACCAGCACGAACAGTCTTGGCTGGACATCCGCCATGGCGGTCCAGAATCCGAAGGCCTCAATCCCGAATAGCGGAAAGCTGTTGAGATGACGGGGATTAACCTCTTCCCTGTAGTAATCGAGTGCCTCTTTAGTGCGCAGCTTATACACGCGAAGTTCAAAGGTTCGCATTGTCGCCTCCTCTTGTGTGAATCTCCGTTATTAGCCTCTGGTTGGTCAGCCAACCAATTATTAGGCGCAAAAAAAACTCTTAAGACTCAGACTTTACTTCCAAAACGAGCCGAAAGAGCTTCTGGAGCGTCTTGTAAGCGCGGTCGATGTCAAAGGCAGGATCAATTATTTTCTGGATCGCCAGCCCATCGAAACATGACATGAGGACCGCGCTGAGTTCTTCCCCGCCCGCTCCAGTCCCCGTAATCCGTTGAATCATACTCGCGATGCACTCACGCCCCTTCTCAAGCATCATGCGGGCGGAGGGTGCGACCGCTTCGTTATGTAGTCCGATAGCGAGCAGTTCGTACCGGAAGCGATACCACTCAGGCTCTTCGGCCAGGCGAGTTTGTGGCTCCTGGAAGATCTCCTTAGCCAACTTTCGCGATGGCAAGGTAAGCATCTGTTCAATCAACGTAACGTAACGCTGGCCAGCCACTTGAAGAACTTCCTGAAGAAGCAGATCTTTGCTGGCGAAATAGTAATGGACAAGGCCCGGAGCGACCCCGGCCACGCGTGCAACTTCCTTGATCGTCGTTTGCTCAATTCCGCGTTGCGATAACACAGAATAGGCGGCGGCTAGAATTCCCGCTTTCGTTTCATTGCTTGTCTTTTTCATCTCTCCCTGCATATTAGTTGGCTAACCAACCAATGTCAAGACTACACTGTTTGAGATTGCTGGCGCAAGCCGCAATCGTTCGACTCCAAGATGGAGTCGGACCCGTTGAGCCAGGCCAGCAGATCGTAGAAGTGGCTGCCTCATCATCGGCGTGATCGTGCAGAAGTGGGAGGCAGCCCATTGAAGTGAGCAGGGAGGCGAACTGTTTCGCCACCGTTAGCGAGTGAATTTCTCGTTTGGGAACGAGACGCTGGGGCGGGGTGTACGCTAAGGCCTCTTTTTTGTCCTCCTTAGCGTTACATTTTTCTTCTACTATTCCCAAACACCTACCAGGATGGTGGTGCGCCAGCGATCCCAAGATGGGCTGGCCGGTTGCGTCGAACCACCGCGCCACGGCGGTGGCATTGCCGGCGCCCGCCGCATGCGGCAGGTCGTCGGGCAGCGGCCAGATGCGCGTCAGAACCGGAAGGAGGTGCGCATTTCCGTAGTCGAGCGCGTGGACGAGGGCCGACGACCGCGGTAGAGGCTCGATGCGCAGTAACGCCGGATCGCAGTCCAGCAGCGCCGTGATGAACGGTTCCCGATTCTTCTGCCAGCAGGCCCGCTGGATCATCACAATCTGCACGTGCACGAACGATGGTTGGAGCACCCACGGTTCGTCCTGCAGTCAACGGCGGAACGCGGGCAGATCGTTGCCGTCGAGCGCGCTCGTCAACTGACGTATCACGAACGCCTGCCACGGCGTCGTCTCCGGTCCCTCGGTCGCCCAGCTGGCCGGATGCTGGATCAGGAACTCGACGAACGCCTGCCGGCTCTGCCAGCCATCGATGCGACGACCCAGATCCGGATCGAGCGCGACCGAGCGCTCGACGAGCCACAACGCAACGTTCGTGTGCTTGAACCGGCGCGCGTTCATCAGCGCGCGACCGATCACGACTCGCTCATTAACTCCTTCTGTGTCGTTGCGCTCCTGCGATTCGTCGAGCTGCGCGCGAACCGCCTCATTGTCGCCAAGCGCGGCGAGAACGGGAAGAGTCAGCGGCAATACGTGTTTTCGCGCGAGCAGCTGCAGCATTCCTGATGCGCCCATGTGGATCAGGTACTCCCACGTCGAGCGTTCGACCGTTATGCCTGCGTCGATGAGCATCTCGGCGGCAACCGGCCGGGTGTAGATGCGCTCGCGCTCCGGGTCCGAGCAGTCGAGCGCGTAGGGCGTGGCGCTGGAGAGCAGCGTCTCACCACGCTCGTCGCGCCACGAGACCAGCGCCGGGTATTCAGCCAACAGCGTTCGCAGCCGCTCGTGGTCCTGGTTGTATATCGCGACCTTGGCCTGCGAAGCAGCCCACTCGAGCGCGCGGCCCAAGCGTTTCTGCACCTCGGCTGTCAGATCCGGCCAGCCGGCAAATCCGTATTCGCGCGCGATCACAAGCTGCGCATCCCTGTTCGAGAGCGGGAGCGCCCGCCGCGACAACTGCGCGTGGATGCGAGCGATGGCTTCGCCGTTTCCGGCAGCAGCGTCGCGTGCAAGTTTTTTCGCTTGTTTGCGAAGGGAGTTGAGCGAGGGACGGTCGGGTAGATCTCTAACAGCAGACATAGCGCCTCCTTTCACGAACCGCCTGCACCCGCTGTGAAATCAGGCTGAAAGAAGGTGCAACGCACCGCGCTTCAGACGACAACAGGTAGGAATACTTCCCTTGCCGCGGGTGGGTGGCGCCCTGTCAGGCGCGCTGGATAGAAGTATCGCGGAAACAGGCGCGCGCGTCAAACGGCGCGTTCGCGTGAGGCCGCGCCCAGGGCGCGCGCGTTGTCACTTGATCCGCTTGTTGATGTGCAACCCTTTCGGATCGCATCGACCACCCACGGCGTAGTTGAACCAGAGCGAAAGCCCCCCCTGAAAGCAGCGACGAGCCGACCTATGCGCACGGTCGGGCCGCTTGTGCAGCAGGAATCCAAGATCGGTGGCCGGCTTATGGGTCGTTCGGATAATCAGGAGCAGTGCTGTTTCTTCGCCAGCGTTGCAGTCAAGTATCGGCAAGAACATGAGTTCTGGTACCAGGGCTGCAGGTGTTTCCGAATCTCAAGAGTGTATGTGTTATTGCCAGACATCATCCGGACAAATAGGTGCGCCTTCTGGAAGCGGGCTTGAATTTTGATTTGAAGTAGTCAAGGCCGTTTCTAGAAGGCGGTGCATCCACTGGTAACGCCCTGCGTCTCGCAGAACCAGAGCGCTTCCATGCTCAAGCAACGTCGAACGAGCCTCCCTTGACTCCAGGCTGACGAAGTCCATCTCACAGGACGATCCAAGACTGACCGTGACGATGGTATTTTGGAAGCAAGTCTCACAGTCAACGTGAGCCCCAATTCCCTGCCCTGGCCGAATACGCAGGACCATCGGAAAGGCCCGCTCCATTGACCTGAGCATCCATGAATGCCGCTCCTTCGTCTGAGTTCAGCCACTCAATGGCACGCTTCACTATATCGCCGTGTCATGGTTCCGGAGCGCACCAACAAATCAATGTCAGATCACCCCGCTCCGCCAGTTCCGCCAAGCGTTTGAGCTCGTCATACACCTCGTCCCACTCATTGATCCGATCCCACAGCCACCGGCGATAAAGCCTGATCGCTTCCTGCCTTCCATACACTGTGACGCTGTAGGGGTTTCCGAGCAAAGACGGCCTGCCGATGTAGACTCCTTCACCGTGGTGCGTTCTTCTATTCTCTATTCGAATCATCGTTCGTCTCCTTTCATTCGGGCTACACCGCTACGAACTGCGGAAACCTGCCCGCTTATAGAGAGAGCGAATGGAGACGCAGGAAATGAAAGGAATATGTGGACGCGGATGATGCGGCTGTCTTCACCGGGAGAACAAGATAAAGACCAGGTGGAGACCAAATATGCGATCTCCCCCGGTCACGAATCTTAGAGTAGACCACTGATTTGAAGTGATCTCCTCAGCGACCCCTCGTCAAGATGCTGGGCGGATTTCAGCCCGCTCAGAAAGGGATCCCGTCTTCTACAATGCCGACCTCGGCGCCGGCATCCTCTTTCGTCGAAGAGCGCTTCGGGCCAGACTTCTTACCAGACCTGGATGAGGTGGGCTTTGCTCTCTCTCCTGCCTCCGCCTCTTCATCGTCCCGATTGTTCTCATCAGCCCTCTCCACAGGCCCATTCGCAGCCTCGCCGCGCTGGCCCAAGAAGTGCCTTATGGCACATTAGGCGTTGAATGTCCCGAGAGAATGACGGGACTTAAGAGTTACGGGAACTTTCGGAAGAATTCTGAAAGAATTTGACCGCGTCTGGGTCTTTTTACAGGAGAGGGAGGACACGGACACGATTGCGGTGGATTGGCGTTCGAACTCATGATTTAATAGGTTGACTTGATTGTTTTTCTATGCATAGAAGATAAAATCCACTACCCGAAAGGCATACAGTCTTGATAAAAACGACGGGCTCTTCTGTAGATTCAAGCGAAGAGCAATTCCGCAATTGTGAGGTTATCAAACCCACGAGAAGGGAGTTCCTGGTTCTCGGTATATTGGGTAGCGCTTTCTCAAAAAAATATTGTGAATCGCCTGGCTCCGGTCATGAGCTATCCGTAGATACCAATCTCTCCAAGTCGGAGGTGACGTATCTGGACGCGAGTCATCTCGCTCGTATGATTCGTAACAAAAAAATCTCTGCCGTTGAATTGGTAGAGTTGCATCTCAACCGAATAAGGCAAGTGAATGGGAAGTTGAATGCGGTTGTGACATTCGATAGCGAAAGAGCTTTGAATACCGCGCGCTATTTGGATGAGCTTACTGCAAAGGGGAAATTTTTGGGATCATTACAC
This sequence comes from Blastocatellia bacterium, assembly GCA_035714085.1. Taxonomy (GTDB): domain Bacteria; phylum Acidobacteriota; class Blastocatellia; order RBC074; family RBC074; genus JAJVID01. The sequence goes on along the minus strand of DASTMP010000029.1, from coordinate 298 downwards.
GGGGTCCCAATGACTGTGAAGGCTAACTACAGGACAAAAGTTTAATAACCTTCTGCCAGACAACAAGATCGAAGCGCTCGAAGTTGGTCACTAAACGGCACAAGATATTGAGTCCTCGGCGGAAGATGCTCTTTGGCGGATAGCCATGTTTCTTCACTTTCAGTTCTTTGACACTCGCTTGCCAGAGGCCGACGACAAAGGCCCAGGTGAAGGCCAGCGCCAGTAACCCAAGCAAGCGGCTCAAGCGCTCCGAGTCTTTCAAATGCGTGTCTTCGAGGTTGAAGCCACGAGATTTCAA
>DASTMP010000028.1:0-52456 GCA_035714085.1 Blastocatellia bacterium | reverse complement strand
GTCTTTCAAACGCTGCTCGCGGCGGCGCGCGCGGCCCGCGGCTATTTGATCGCGCAACACTCGCAGCAGCCGCGCGTTCTCCCACGGCTTCTGCACAAAGTCGGCGACGCCGCGCCGCATCGCTTCGACCGCCAGTTCAATGTTAGCCCAGGCGGTCATCGCCACGACGGGCAACGCGCTGTCGAGCGCCCGAATCCGCGAGATCAGGTCGAGCCCCTCCTGACCTGACGTCGTATCGCGGGCGTAATTGAGATCAACCAGTACGAGATCGAAATCGCGCGATCTGATCGCGTCGAGCGCTTCAGCCGGCGAGGTCGCGGCCTCGGTCTGCCAGCCTTCGTTTCTGAGCAACATCCTCAGCGCAGCCAGCACGTCAGGATGATCGTCGGCGATCAACGTTCGCGGCGCGGGAATCATCGGCATAGTGGCTTCCATATCACTTCCTCCATCGGTAATCCTTCCCCAAATGTGGCTCCAATCGCGGACCTCATATTTTTTCAACTGTGCATATCCAAATGTCGTGCCATCGAGTAAAGAGGGCTAACTCATTGAAAAGTCTCCGTTGTCGGCGGCTTCTGTGATTGAAAAATCCGCTGAGGTGTCCGTTTTTGGGAAGGCGGCGTCCGAAAATGGCGACAAAGTTCCCTGCTTTCTCATATTCCATGGAGTGGCGTTGATCAGTCGAAAACTGGTAACATTTAGGCAGGGGAGTGAGGAGTCAGAGTAAATACACTTTTTCCCGCTCCCCATCCCAGACTCACCACTTCCACGATACAGAGGAGGCGAGATGTACTGTCCCGGATGCGGGTTTCAAGTCAACGATGATCTCAAATTCTGCCGGCAATGCGGCTCTAACCTTCGCAGCGTGCGCGAAGCGATGACGTCCCGCTCGACCGACGAGAAGTTCGATTCGGGCAAGGCCTGGATCGACTCCCTCCCAGTGGAAGCGCGGAAACGGCTTGCCCCCACGCCCGAAGAGAAACGGCTCACTGAAATCAAAGAGGGCGTCCTCACCATTTTCACCGGCATCGGCGCAATGATCTTTCTCTATTTCTTCTTCGACGTTGTGGCGAAGAAAGCCGGAGACGGCGCGGATATAATTCGCAGCCTGTGGTGGCTCGGAATAGTCCTGGTTCTGATCGGAATCGGAATGGTCTTCAACGGCCTATTCATCAGCCAGCGGCTGGTAAAACCGAAAGAACGACAGACGCGACCATCCCTGCCCGAATCGCCGGAGCCGGCGGCGTACCTCATTGAGCTACCGGCCAGAACGACTGATCAACTCGTCGCCGACGCCGCGCAATCAGTGGATTACAGCGGGCTCGAAGACACCACCGCGCATTTGCCTGAGATTGTCGCCGCCCCCCCACGCAGCGAAACCGGTTGACGATGGTCGAGGAGCGAGGTTTTCATCAATACTTCATTCCGCATCTTCCTGGTTTGTCGTATTAGGTGATGTGGCGTTGACCAATCTGGAGCTGCTAACATCAACGCCCGCGTTCACAAGAAATCAGAGGAGTTGCAATGTTCTGTCCTGGATGCAGTCTTCACGTCAACGACGATCTCAAGTTTTGCCGGCAATGCGGCGCCAACCTGCACAGCGTGCGCGAAGCAATGACTTCACAATCCACTGGCGAGAAGTTCGATTGGAGCAAGACCTGGTGGGCTGAAATGATCTACTCCCCTGGGGAGTTGGAGCGACGGCGCGGTATCACTCCTGAGGAGAAACGTCTGAACGAGGAGAAGAAGCGGCTCAATGAGGTTAAGGGCGGGGTCATTACCAGCCTGGTCGGCGTCAGCGTGATGATCTCCTTTTATTTCTTCTTCGCCGCTGTGGCGAAGCAAGCCGGGGACGGCGCGGAGATTGTCCGCAACCTGTGGTTGTTGGGAATAATCCCAACCCTGATCGGGGCTGGACTCCTGATCAACGGTTTTTTCATCAGCCGGCGTCTGGTAAACCTCAATGAACAACTTGCGCGAACAGCGCGGGCGGCGGCGCCCGCGCCGCCAACCGCGCAGGCGGGCGCTCTGGTGGCCAAAACAACTGATCAACTGATAGTTGACGCCACGCCGGCGGCGGGTCACAGCGTGACCGAAGACTCCACTGCGCATTTGCTCGAGCCTGTCCATGCGCCCCTGCGCCGTGAAACCGATTGACGAAAACGATTGACGAAGATAGATGGAGGAGCCGCTATGTTCTGTCCAGGATGTGGTCTTCAAGTTACGGATGATCTCAAATTCTGCCGGCAATGCGGCGCGAATCTACACGGCGCGCGCGAAGGGATGACATCCCGCTCCACCGAAGGGAAGTTTGATTGGAGCAAGACCTGGGTGGCTGATATGTTCCTCAACGAAGAGGAACGGGAACGGCGTCGTGGCGTCACAGCTGAAGAGAAACGGCTCAATGAAATCAAGGGGGGCGTCATCACCAGCTTCGTCGGCGTCGGCGTGATGATCTTCCTGCGACTATTCCTCGATGTAATAGCAAATCAATCGTCTCCGAACCAGGCGGAGATCCTTCGCAGCGTGTGGATGGCCGGAATAATCCCGTTCGTAGTCGGACTCGGGATAATTTTCAACGGCCTGTTCATCGACCGGCGCATCGTGAAACTCAAAGAACAGCAGGCGCAACCGACAGTCTCCACATCACCGGCGCCGACAGCGCTTCCCGCGAAAACGACCGATCAACTCGTCGCCAACGCCGCGCAACCAGCGGCCGCTAGCGTGACCGAAGACCCCACAGCGCACCTGCCATAGCCTGTAGCCGATCCCCGCGAAACTAATCGGCGCCCGCGCGGAAACAAGCGGATGATTGTATTCACCTTTTAATTTGCGCATGCTTCAACAATTGACGTTCAAGCAATGAAGTTTACAGTAGAGATACAGAAGCCGAGTTGAAGGCGTCCGCTATGGATGGAGTATTCTTTGGCGGATTTAGATAACTTTCGAAATAAGCGAGCCGTGAGATCAGACAGAAAGGAGCATCGAAAATGAAAGCCTTATTGATGGTTGTTTTGTTGATATGCGCCTCGACGCCCGTCGCCAGCGCTCAAAACGCCGATTGGGCGCGACGCCTTGACGCTCCGCCGCCGAAAGCCGCGCGCGCCATAGTCAAGCGCGGGGTCGATCTCGCAGGCCGCGACCGCATTGACGAGGCCATCGCCACGCTGAAAAAGGCCATCGCCGCCGCGCCAAACTATCTTGAGGCGCATCGAGAATACATACGCGCGAGAGCCTACTTCAAAGGCGAGGTAAACGAGGTGAAGGCGGAGTACGAGTCGCTGGCGGCCAAAGAACCCGATAATCCCGTCTACCCCATGGCGCTGGCGATAACTGTGAGAGGGAAAAACGAGATGGCCTGGTTGAGGAGAGTCGTCGAGCTGGCGCCGGAATGGTCGTGGGCGCACTACGCCAACTCATACATCATTCCTGGCAGAACCTGGAAGAACGTCGTCAATGAGACGTATGACGGCAAGGGAGAGCGGATGCTGGCCGAGGCGTTTAAAGCCATAGAGAAAGACGGCTCGACGCCTGACTTCTATTACAGAGCCGTCGAGATTCAGGAAGACCTCGGCAAAATTGACGAAGCCCTTTTGACAGCCGAAAAGATGGCTGCGATGCCAGAGCTCCGCGCCGACGGACTCGGCCAATTGTGGCGTTTGCGCCTGAAGAAAGCCAAAGGAGCGGAGCAGTCCAGAGAGAGCTTGAAAGCGGAGCTGGCGAAGCTATCAGTCGGCGCGCGCGACATCCGGTTGCTGGCGGCTATCCGTGAGGCATACGCCACTTTTTTAAAGGACCAGGCAAACGCGGATGCGGTCGAGCGGCGGATTCGACGACTCGATCCCTCCTGGTATCCTGAACGCGGCAAGGCCAGGATCGAAGTGGTTCTCAACAGCAGCGGCGCTCCCTACCCCATTCTCTCCGCCAATCGCCAGTTCGTGATTCATGAAAAGATGAGACAGATTGTTATGCGGCGCGAAGCCGACTGGCGGAAAGAGACGCGGCAATTGGAAAGTCTGATTGCGCTCGGCCCGAATCTGGGGCTGAAAAAATTCATCTACCTGCTCCTTTTCAGCAGCGCGCGAAGAGCCGAGGAAGTTGAAGCCATGATCAAATATGGCGAGCAGTTAGGCGCGCTCGACCCGGGCGAGACCGCTCCATTAGCCAGAATCGCGCTGGCGATGGCGAATAAGAAAACGGACCTGCTGAAAGCGCTCGAATACGCGCGCCGCGCGGAAGTTTCTTTCGCGGAATTTCGCCCGATGAGTTGTCCGCCTGATATACCCGCCGATGATTTCGAATCCCGGTTCTCGCTGAAAAAACAACGTGAGAATCATCAACGCATGCAAGCCCTCGCGCTCGACGCCGCTGGCTGGGTGTTATGCCAACTGGGCCAGGCTATGGAGGCTGAGCCGAAGCTGCGCCGGTCGGTGGAGTTGAATCGGACAGAGACCGCGCTGACACATCTGGCGGAGACTCTCAAACAACTCGGACAGTCTGAAGAGGCTGAAAAGATCGAGTCGGAGATCAACAACAAGATGCTGGAATCGGTCAAAAGCCAGTTCATCAACCAACCCGCCAAGGATTTTCAACTGGAAGCGACTGATGGTCGCAAGCACAGGCTCTCCGACTTGAAAGGCAAGGTGGTCCTGGTCAACTTCTGGGCGACCTGGTGCGCCCCGTGCGTCGCGGAGATGCCGCTTTTCGCCAGAGCCTACGAGAAGTATAAGGATCAGGGCTTCGAAGTGCTGGCTATATCCAGCGATGACCCAGCCGATCGCGAACTGGTGTCGCGATTCGCAAAAGAGCGCCGGCTCAACTTCCCGGTTCTTTATGACGACAGGATAGCCGAGCTTTACGGCGTCACAGACTATCCCGGAAACTACTTCATTGACCGCCAGGGCGCCATTCGGTACGTCCAGAGCGGAGGCTTCGATGACGGAGGACGCAGACTGGAAATTATTCTTCGGGAATTGTTGAAGTGATAATGCGACTGATCCCGCCGGCTGTCTTCGGTGGGATATAAGCCCTATTCACACCTTAGCGCGATCATCGGATCGACCTTTGTAGCGCGTCGCGCCGGAATCCAGCAGGCCACAAGGGACACGACAATCAGCGACAGCGCGACTGCGCCGAAGATCAGCGGATCGGTCGCGCTTACGCCATAGAGCAGGCTCCGTAGCAACTGAGCGAGTCCGAACGCTCCAGCTAATCCCAGCGCCGCGCCGCTGAGCGAGAGTCGCAAGCCCTCGCGCAAAATCATCACTTTCAAGTCTTTCGGCTCGGCGCCGAGCGCCATACGGACGCCGATTTCGCGCGTGCGCTCGGCGACTGCGTAGCTCATCACGCCATACAGCCCGACGGCCGCCAGCAGCAGCGCCAGCAACCCGAAGCCGCTCACCGTAGCCGCGATCGCTTTCGACGGCCCGATGACGCGATCCAGAAACTCCGACACGTTGCGCGCGCCGTAGACCGGCAATTGCTCATCCAGCGCCTTCACCTCTCGCCGAATGCCGGCCATGACGCTTTCGGGATCGCCCGTAGTGCGCGCGATCAGCGTCATACGCCCGTCGTAGTTCTGCCAGAACGGCAGGAAGAAGTAATCGATCTGCGGCTCGTTCGGCGAATAGTATTTGCCGTCTCTCGCCACGCCTGCGACTTCCAGCCAGGGGCTTTGCTCGCCCCCGAGGCGCATTCGCTTGCCGATGGGATTTTGATTCGGCCAGTAGCGGCGCGCCATCGTCTCGTTGATGATCACCACGCGCGGCGTATTCTCGTTGTCGCGATCAGTGAAAGCGCGCCCCTGAACGATCGGCGTGTTCATCGTCTCGAAGTAATCGGGACCGGTGATGCTGAAACCGATGTTGAGGCGTTCGTTAGCGGTCTTCGGGACCCGGCCTTCGATAATGACGTTCGCGCTATCGTCGTACTGATCGAGCGGGAGCGGCCCGGCGAAGCTCGCCCGCTCGACGCCGGGCAGGCTCTGCAGGCGTTCGCCGAGCTGTTTGTAGAATCGGCGGCCCCGCGCCTCGTCATAGCCCTGCAGACCGACGTTCACCGAAGCCATCATCAGATGATCCGTTCTGAAGCCGGGACTCATCGCCTGCGTGTTGCGCATGCTTTTGACCAGCAGCCCTGCGCTGACGAGCAGCATCAGCGAAAGCGCAACCTGCGCGACGACCAGTAGATTGCGCAGGTTGAAGCGGCGCCGCGTGGCGCCGGCGCTGCTCGTTTCGCCTTTCAGCGTCGGGACCAGATCGGGCCGAGAGGATTGCAGCGCCGGCGCCAGGCCAAAGATGACGCCCGTCAACACCGAGGCCGCCAGGGTGAAACCTAGCACGCGATAATCGAGACTCAGGTCGTAATCGAAATCCACCGTATCGAAGTCGACCTTCGGCGCGCCGAATCTGAACAGGTCGCTCAACCATACCGCCATAATCAAGCCGAGAGCGCCGCCCAGCATCGATAGCATCACGCTCTCGGTCAAAAGTTGCCGGATGAGGCGACGGCGGCTCGCGCCGAGCGCCAGGCGCACGGCGATCTCCTTGCGCCGCGCTGCCGCGCGCGAAAGCAGCAGGTTCGCCACATTCGCGCAAGCCACCAATAACACAAACACGACCAGCCCCATCATCGCGCCGGTCATCTTCGACAAGAATCCCATGATCACAACCGCAGGCTGAACCTTTCCGCGCGCAGGAATAATCCCAATGGAGAGGTCCACGTTGGTTTGCGGATAATCCGCGGCGAGTCGTTTGGCGAACAGATTCATTGCGGCCCGAGCCTCTTCGATGGTCACCCTGTCTCGAAGTCTGCCGTTGATGTCGAATCTGCGATCGCCGCGATTCGACAGGAAGCTCTCATCGGTACCGGGGATCGCCTGCGCGTACATCATCAGCGGCAGGTAGACGTCTGGAATCCAGCCGAATTGGCGCGTGCCTGAGAATCCTTTTTTCGCCACGCCGATGACGGTGAAATCGTAGCCGTTGAGTTTGACGATCCGCCCGACAACCTTCGGATCGCCGGCGAAATGGCGCCTCCAGAAAGCGTAACTCAATACGGCGACCGGATGCCCGCCGGGTCTTTTATCATCCTCCGGCGTGAACAACCGCCCGAGCGCAGCGTCGAGCCGCAAGCCGGTGAAGTAATTTCCCGTGACCAATTCGCCACACACTATCTCCGCCGCGCCTTCATTGCCCTTGAGACTGAGCCCCTGGGTTGTGTAGTGAATGAACAGATCGCTGAAAACCTGACTATGGTCACGATAATCAACGTAATCGGGATAAGAGAAACTACCCGGGTAGACCGAGCTCGGCTCGATGGTATAGAGCGCGACCAGCCGCGCCGGATCTCGAACCGGCATCGGCTTGAACAGCATCCCGTTGACGAACGTGAAGACCGCCGCGTTCAACGCAATGCCTAAAGCGATGGACATAACGGCGATGATGGTGAATCCGGGCGCCTTAACCATCATCCGCGCGCCGAAGCGTATATCCTGCCATAGTGTGTTCATCGGGACCTCCTGCGGAAACGCGTTTGTAGTTCCGCCTTCAGGCGGCAATTGGCAAATGTAACCCATTCGGTAGCCTGCGAAAGCTGCCGCCTGAAGGCGGAACTACAAACGGCATGCCATACCGGCTGAAGATTTAAATTCAACTCCTGCTTACTTTGAGTTCGGGAAAGATGGTCTTGCGGCGTCTCGGATGTCCGATTTTGGGATCAGGCCATCCCGGAATCGATATGGTCAGGCGTCGCCGTCATTGGGGGTTTTGACGCCTGCTTTCATCTGATCGCGGTAGACGTATTGGGCGCGCCCAAAGCGAACTGCGCAGCCGTCGGCCAGCCTGGTCTCCTTGACGCGTTTGCCATTGACGAATGTGCCGTTGCTGCTGCCCAGATCGAAGAGCGTGTATTCATCCTCCACGACCATCAGTTTGGCGTGATGTTTTGAGACTGAAGGGTGTTCGATGACGAAGGAGTTGTTGAGCGTGCGGCCCACCGACACTTCTGGTTCGTTGAGGATGTAGGCGATGCGCTCATCTCCCAGTGATGAGATCGAGACGAAGTGCGGGCGAGTGTCAAGGTTCTCTTTCGCCGGGATTTTGATGTTGGCGCCGCAGCGCGAACAGAACTTGGCGCCCGGCCGTTGGGCTGTCGAGCAGACAGGGCAGAGTTGCAATTCCACGGGTTCCGGGATGAAGGCGCCGCATTTAGCGCACGGCGTTCCGGCGGTCCCTTCTGAGCCGCATTTCTGACAGTAGCGGCGCAGCTGCATGTACAAAGTGCCTTCGCGGTGCGGCGACGTGTCGGTGTGGAATTTGATCCGCGAACGCACCCAGAAGAATAACGCGACCATCGCCGCGATGAGAAGCGCGAAAAAGCTGACGTTGAGAGCCGCGGCGGCCAGCAACAGCAGATCGAAAAGCGAATGGAGCAGAGACGCCATGAGAAAGCCGCGCGCGACGACCGGCAAACGCCGCCAGAGCATGTTAGGCGCCGCTTTCGCCTTGCTCAGGCCCAATCCCCAGAGGGCCGAAAACAGGGCGTGTCCCGGATTCGAGAGCGGTCCGCGCAACAGCACCAGCGCAGGTTCGTTCCGCGCCAGATAGAACACGTTCTCGATCGCCGCGAACCCCAACGCAGCCGTCGCGCTGAAGATCACGCCGTCAAGCGGCTCGTCGAATTCTTTGCGCCGGTAAGCGTAGAAATAGACGACCAGCAATTTGAGCAGTTCTTCAATCGGCCCGACCACGAAGATGAGCACGAGAACGTGCGAACGCCGCGTGTGTCCGAAAAAATCTATGAACAGCGATTGGCCGAGAAGGTTCAAGCCAAGAGCGGGGACCGTCGCCAGGGCCCCTAGCGCGGCGGTCACGCCCAGCACGCGCCATGCAGGACGTTTGTAAAGGCTGTGGCTGGAGAAATACCACAGCCACAAGGCGCAGGGCATCACCGACAGCAGAGGGACGAGTATGATCTGTGAGAGCCAAGACATTAGTCAGAAGCGAGTGGGGAGTGGGGAATGGGAAATGGGGAATGTGGAATGGAGGAAGTGACCTAACTGTCTTCTTATTCCCCATTCCCCACTCCCCATTCCCTACTCCCCTTTAGTCTTCTCCGGTCTTGCGTTTTAGAATCACGATTGTCAGATCATCGACGGCGCTGGCGCGGCCTACGAATTTCGTGAGCGCCTCATCGATGCGGTCGCGCAGGCCGGCGGCGGAGCGACCGCGGTTCTTTTGAACAATTTCGATCAGGCGCGCCTCACCAAACTCCTCGCCCTCCTCGTCGAGGCTCTCGGTGACTCCGTCGGAATAGACGACCATGACGTCGCCCGGCTCGATTTCGACCCAGCCTTCGCGGTAATCGCCGAACGGCGTGATGCCCACCGGGAAACCGCCGATGTCGAGCCTCGTCACCTCTCCCGAAGCCCTCGCCAGCAGAGGCGGATTGTGTCCGCCGTTGATGTAGGTCAACTGGTGTGAGCGCGGATCGAGTTCGCTGTAAAACAGCGTGACGTAGCGGTTGGCGGGCGTGTTATCGTAAATGTACTGATTGATCTCGCTGACGATCTCGCTGGCCGACAACCGTGTCCGCGTGTGCGCTCGCACCGCCGCATGGATCGACGACATCAACAGAGCCGCGCCAGTCCCCTTGCCCGAAACGTCTCCGAGCGCGATCACGCAGCGACCGTCGGACTTTTCGATGAAATCGTAATAGTCGCCTCCGACCTCGTAGCAGGGGAAGCTGACGCCCACCACGTCGTAGCCGGGGATCGCCGGCGGCGTTTCTGGGTGTAGCCTGAACTGGATCTCGCTGGCGAGGGCCAGTTCGTTAGCCAATCGTTTCTGTTCCTGTTGAACTTCGAGCAGGCGGACGTTCTCAATGCGGATTGCGGCCACGCCGGCGATCAGAGTCAGCAGTTGCAGATCGCGCTCGGTGAACCGGTTGGTGTGGAACGGATTGTCTACGTATATCATCCCCGAAATGCGTTCCTCGACGGCCAGCGGCACGGCCATCACCGAACGAAGCCCGCCGAGCACGATCGAATTGCGTTCCTGGAACCGCGGGTCCTGCTGCGCGTCCGATGTCAACACCGATGCGCCCTGTTTCAAGACGTGATCGGAAATTGTTCGGCTGATCTCGACGTTGACTGAACCGTTCGTCGCGGCGGGAGTCCGCGTCTTCATCGCCTTGCAGACAAGCTCCGGCGCGCCTTTCGCGTCCCCCTCCGGCGCCTCAAACAGCATCATGTACCCGCGATCGGCGGAGACGACATCGAAGACGCATTCGAGGACCTGGCGCAGAGTTTCGTCCAGCGAGAGCGGTCTGAGCAGTGTCAGGCTGACGCGGCTGATGATGGCCAGGGCGTCCTCCTCAACCGATTTCGACACGATCGTCGCCTCTCCGACGGGAGGGGCGATCTGGGTCTTGTAAGAGACCTCCAGGGATGAGAGCAGATTGGCCGCCGAGTTGCGATCGTCTGCGACAATCGTCGCTTCGGGCAGCGGAGCGAAGCTGGAATCAGAGAAGAGAATGCTCGTGCGGCCTCGCGCCGGCGCCGTGTCGGCGCGCTCGGAATATTCGATCTCGGTCTCGCCGATTCGAATGATGTCGCGGTCTCGCAATTGCAGGGGGGCGGTCAGCCTCGCCATGTTGACCAAAGTCCCGTTGGCGCTGCCGAGATCCGCTATCCAGAACATGTCTCCACGTTTGCGCACCTCGGCGTGCAGCCGCGAAGCGAACGGGTCTTCGACGCACAGATCGTTTCGGGCCGAGCGGCCAATCGTTATCCGTGGTCGGTTCAGATCGACCACGGAATCGCCGCGCGCAGGAGTGGCTCTGACAATCAAACGTGGCATAGAGCAAATGTGCGGGAGAGCGGGAGAGCGGGAGAGCGGGAGAGCGGGAGATTTTTGATTCTCATCTCCCGCTCTCCCGCTCTCCCGCTCTCTACCTCCTATTCCGTCACCTGAGGCTGTCCAAAATTCTGTTCATAACCGATTTAGGCTTGCTCGGCTTATTCTCATTGATATCTTCAAGCTCGTTTTTTATTGCCGGCAAGTTCCGGTCAATGCGGTGTTTATTCGCTTCCTGCGCCGCCTTCCTGGTCTGTTTCGCGCCTGATTCAGCAGGGCCGACATAAGGGCCTGCGTCAACGCGACTGTAATAATTATAGGCTTCGGGCAGGAGGCCCAATCCATGATAGGACGAGCCGATGAAATAACAGAGGTCTTTGTCGTCCGGAGTCAGGTTCAGCGCCTGTATAAATTCGTTGATGGCCGCGCGGAATTCGCGGATGTTGAGATATCGTACGCCGAACCTCTTATGAACTTCGGCCATGCCGCGCGGGTCAGGTTTATCTTCAACCCCCGTCCCGCTCAAGGCCGCTGGAGGGTTGACACGCTGGATCTCAGAAAGCCCTGGCGTCAACAAGGGAACAGGGTTGCGAATAGCGGCGACCGGCAGCGACGGAATCGCCATGCGCGAACGCCGTCGCCCGCGCATGGCCTTTTCGGCGGCGCGTTCATCCATCTGCGCGACGGCTTGTTGGCTTTCGATAGCCGCGAGCGCGTCGGCGGCCTGAGAGCTGCTTTGATTAAGCTCGATGATGTTCCGGTACTCCCTGTAAGCGGCGCTCCAATTGCCCTTGGCGCGATAAATCTCGGCCAACTGCAATCTGGCGTCGAGGTGTTCCGGCGCGATCCGCAAAATCTCACGGCAACTTCTCGCGGCGTCATCAATCCGCCCGGCGCTAATATATGTCTGCGCGAGGAGAAACCGGATCTCCAGGTTATTCGGCGTGAGTTCGAGCGCATGATGAAAATGCTCGATGGCGGCGGAGTATTTCCCTTGAGCCCGCTCCGAGGCGCCTTCTTTGACCAGTCGCGCGCTCTGGTCCTCCGGACTTATCAAATTGAGGTCGCCGTCAACCGGCTGAGCTTGCGTCAGCAATCGATCGCGGAACATGAAATAGATCGGGACGGCGAGCAGAACCGCAAGCGCGATTATGCCGAGAATGACTTTCGGGCCAATACTGGACTTGGGCTTGAATCCGGAAGCCTGCATCAGGACTGTCGAAGGCCCGCTGTGCCCCCCGCCGAGCGGCGCGTGCGAGATCGAGCGATTCGAGTTCGAGACGGACAACCAACTCGTGACCCTCCGAACTATGGACTGCGCCGGAGCGACAGGGACTTTGTGTGGCGTTGTTTGCGCGTCCGTTTGCGCAGGTGTTTTGGCGCCCGCTCGCGCGGCCCCTTGCGACGTCGCCCGAATGAGCGCCTGGCTAGTTTGTCTGGCGGCGCCCTGGTCGGCGCTTATCGTGCGGGTCGCCTGAGGGACAGCCGCCTCGCTCGCCGATCGATCCTTCGTTTGGTTCGATTCTCGATCCTTGACTTGTTGAATTGGGGGCGGCGCCGGAGGCGCGGCGGCGCCCCCAGATTCAATGCCCCGAGATTCAGTAGTGGAGGCGCCAGTGGATTCAACAGGCGCCTTGGCTTCGTTCAGCCCTTGAACCGACTGCGCGATGATCTCATTGATCCGTTCCATGCTCTGGGGGTCGTTTTGTTTGATGGCCTCGAGGATCAGAGGGCCGGAAGCGCGGATGCGTCGCAACGATTGGCTGATCGCTTTCGGGTCCTGTTCGCCGCCTCCGGGCGTTATAGAGGCGTCAGGCGTCTGGTCGCTCGAAGCGTCTTCAAGCGACGCGGTTCCGGGAGATGGTTCGTTTTCGGGGAGCGCCGGCTTGGCTTCACTCTCCGGATTTTTCACTACCGACTTGGTGGAAAACTCAATGTTGAATGGAGTAGACGAAGATGACGCGGCGGTCTGGCTGCTTAGATCCGCTCCGCACTGACGGCAGAAACGAGCAGTCGCTCCGTTGGCCGATCCGCATCTCCCACAGTAATTCATCGTCATAGCTTCACCCCTTAAATGGTCCGCTCAGATAAGCGGCGCCGCTAAATTGCCGCGACGGGGGCCTCGCACACTGTTTTCTCTAATTGCGATATGCGATATAAAATATGCCATATTTCATAGGTCGTATGTCAGTCTTTGACGACGACGGTTTTCGCCAGCTTGTCGTGCCACCCCTGCCGTCTCCTGTCCCATAACATCCAGACAACTCCCAACCCGAAGAGCAGAATCGAGAGGGGGTATCCGACAATGTGGCGCAATACGGCGGTCTGATAATCTATGGGGCGACCGTCGGTTCTCACTACGCGAACGCCTATGAAGCGTTTGCCGAAACTCTGACCGCCCCGCATGTAGGAATAAATGTAGTTGAAAAAGATCAGAACGGCGGTCGCCAGATAACCGACCACCCAGATAACGGTCGAGATCGTTGAAGGGCCCCAGCGCCGTTTGACATAAACAGCCAGCACCAGAGTCAGGGCCGGAGCGAGCAGCGTCAGTATGTAATCAAGCAAGAACGCGCTGCAACGCGGCCTCCAGTCTGCAAATCCCGGTTCGATTTCCTTCATTACGAGACGATGGGAGCGCAGGCATCCCTGCCTGCGCGCTTACGAGACAACGAATTTGAGGGTAGTTTCACCAAGTTTGAGTTCGTCGCCGCTAACCAGGACGTACGGTCTCCCCTGCGCCAGGCGCACGGAACCGTTGATGAAAGTGCCGTTGGCGCTACCCAGATCCTCGATGAAGAACTGGTTGCCTTGCGAGACGATCTTCGCGTGGCGACGCGAGACGCGCGCCGCAGGATCATATTTCGACAGGTCCACTTCAGGACGAATGCCGCGATTCGGGTCCATTCGTCCGATCAGGTTTTCACTGTCGGTGTTGAGCGAGAATTGCGCGCTCATTTCGTTTGTGCCCATCACAACCAGCCTGGCGGTGGTCCGTTTGGAAGGCTGGCGCGCCCCGCAATAAGCGCAAAAGACGTCGTCTCTGGCCAGGTCCCTGCCGCAGTTAACGCAGGCGAAGCCTGGACTCTGCGACGGCTCGAAGGCCGGCGGCGGGCCGGATTCCGGTCGTTTGCCTTCCTGAAAAAGCCGCAGGTGTTCCTTCAGACTTTCGCCGAAAGCGGACGCCGACGCGAACCGGTTCTCCGGCTTGTGCTCCACGGCGCGACAGATCATCTCTTCCATCTCAAGCGTGATGGCAGGATTGATCTGGCGCGGTTTCGGATTCTTCGAAAAATCGAAGATCAGCAGCGGATTGTCCTGCGGGTCCTGGCCCGTCAGCAAGTGAAACATGGTCGCGCCAAGACTGTAAATGTCGGAACGTTTCTCGACATTGCCGGCGAACAACTCCGGCGGCGCATAGCCCATCGTGCCGATGGCGGTCACGCCTTTCTGGGTCGGGGCGACGAAGCGCGCGATCCCGAAATCCACGAGCATGACGCGGTTCGTCCGCCCGTCGATCATCAGGTTTGCGGGCTTCAGGTCGCGGTATATGATCGGAGGTTCCTGCGAATGTATGTAATCGAGCACGTCACATGTGTCGATCGCCCATTTGGTGACGGTAAATTCATCGACTCTGCCCCCCGACAGGCGCTGGCGAGTGGCCAGATCGCCGCCGTCAATATATTTCATCACCAGATAGTAACGGCTCCGGTCGCCGTCGAAAAAATATTGGTAGATCGTCGGGATCGAGGGGTGATCCAGACTGGCGAGCAAATCGGCCTCACGCTTGAAGTCCTCGATGGCTTTCGCGCGCGAACTCTCGTCGGCGAACATCTCGACCATCTCTTTGACGGCCACGGGACGGTTGGCGAGATTGAGGTCCTCGGCCAGATACACCGACCCCATGCCGCCGCCGCCGATCCGTCTGGTGATCTTGTAACGGGCGCCCAGCAATGTTCCTGGGGCCAGTTGAATTCCTGTTGGCGTATTGCCGGAAGCGGTCATACTTATAACTCCGGTGCGCGGCGGAGAACCCGACGCGACCGCATTGTTGATTTGTGTGTCCTGCCAAGCGCCACATTCCCCACAATATGGGTCACCGACTGTGGTTCGCGCTCCGCATTCGGGACAGTAAGGCATAACTCATCGCTACATTTTCAACTCAGGACAAATTTGAGAAACGTTTTGCCTACAATTATCTCGTCTCCGTTTTTAAGCGGTTGTTTGGCGCCGGGCGACAGGCGCGGCCCACGGTTGACGAAAGTCCCATTCGTGCTCCCAAGGTCCTCGATCAGATACTGGTTGTTCAAAAACTGTATCCTGGCATGGCGACGTGAGACCTTGGCTTCGGGATCATCCTGATCGAGGTCGACGTCCGGGAATATGCCTCCGTCGGCGTCCCAGCGACCGATCAGCGCCTCGATTCCATTGATCGGAAACTCCTTGCCGACCTTGCCGCCGCGCTGAATGATCAGTTTGGCGCCGAGCGGTGGCCTGCTTTTCTCGTCGCTCGCAGCTTGACGCTTAGCCCCATCGATGTCGGAGCCGCTGCGCAGCGCGTTGGTCTGCCCGTTGAAAGGGCCGGTCTGATTCGGTGATTGACCGCCGCCCTGAGATCTGTTCTCATCCGCCTCCGCGACATTGGGGGGCGCCGGAAAATTCGCAGCCGGAGACGCGGTCGAAGGGTTTGCCGAAGAGATTGTTGGCTTCAGCGCAGGGTCGGCGGACCGATTTGGAGACCGATCCTTGACGCGTTCGGCGCCCCGCCCCGGCGGCCGGTCCGCAGAGGCGCCAGGCGGAGACTGTCCCGACGAAGGATGCGCGGGCGGCGGCGGCGGCGTATATGGCGTCGCAGGTTTGGGCGTGACGTTGTCTTTTGTGAATGACGGGGGCGGCGGCGGCGCAACCTGCGTAATGAACTCCGCCGGCGGCGCATACGGCTGCCGAGGCGCTGGCGCCTCGGCAGGCGCCAACCTCGTCCCACATTCGTCGCAATACTCCGAGCCATCGAGATTATTGGTGCCGCAGTGATTGCATCGGATCATAGCTGCAATGGCCTCCGCTTAAGCGAAAACTCTGAGATCGTCGAATTCCAAATCCCGAAAAAAGATCCGGAAAATATCTTCATCGAAGGGCCAGCCTATCTCAACCGTTCGCGCTTGGCGCATCCACGCTCTCGGCGCCTACGGAGATTGAATACGATATTTGGAATCGATTGGCCGATACTCGCCCTTAAGCAAGTCGCCATTCTACTCTAGATAGATTCAATTTTCTACGCCAGTTCGCTGCGGAGAAAAGTTTTAGACCGAACAGGGAGAAGAAGACGGGTGGGATTGATGGCCCCTGTAGGATTCGAACCTACAACCAACGGATTATGCTTACCACTACGGCTTTCGCCGCGCTCCGGCGCACTCGGGTCGGAGTTCGTAGTCTGGACTATCTCTTCACTTTACGTGTCTGCCGCTTCCTTCAGCCCATACCTTTCAATGATGAAGTGAAACTTCTTCATCATTGAGGGGACACGCGGTATCCAAGCCGATACACAATCCCATAAGATCTTTGAGTTATCCGCATTGAAATTTGTTCTAGAATAAACAACCTTCTCTCCGCGTCTAACCCGCCTCTCCGGATTGATGTATCCACGTGCGCTGCTCATCTGCTCTATGTGTTGAAGCAAAAGTTTTACTTCTAAATCACTAAAGCTGTGGGTAGCAATTGTAATTGACGGCGCGAGATAATATATCAAGCCGTCTTTATGCTTCTTTTTGCGCCGCCTCACAGAGCCGTCATCGCAAAGAAGCATTGCTAATCCGATTGGATGATCCATGAACCGAATTTTTTCCGAAATAACTTTACGATTATTCTTATGAAACCAGTCATGGATGACGCGCAGGCGTTTTCTTTGAGTTATTGAGAATCTTGAGCGACTAAAATCCCCATCTTTACCATCACGAACCTCTACCGATATTCCAAAGAGTCGAGAAATTTTCTCCGCTTTCCACTCTACTAGATCTTTCTGTTCTTGTGAGTGGCGGACTGAAAATTCGACTGACAGTTTTCCATCGGCTTTAGTACGACGGCGGGAATATGAGTCGCCTATCAACATTCCGATAATCAAAGACCTTTTGTAGGATACCGCTTGAGCCTTCATCACAGGCTCTTCGCTTACGGGCATAGTCTCTACACCTTCCTCGACATGATCGAGGCTTGGCTCGGGATTACCATATCGCTTTCGCAACCCAGGCTTCCCCGAATTTGACAGATTCTACAAACGCGCCTGAAAACGAGCCTGGAGTAGATTCCCAGATCGTAGTGTGACGTGTTCGCAA
The DNA here is from genome assembly GCA_035714085.1 of Blastocatellia bacterium. Classification (GTDB taxonomy): domain Bacteria; phylum Acidobacteriota; class Blastocatellia; order RBC074; family RBC074; genus JAJVID01. The sequence continues at coordinate 35,271 of DASTMP010000028.1, read as the reverse complement.
CCCAGTGTTGATGATCATATGGAAAACCTTTGTGTAGTTTTCCACTTAGATTCTCAAAGTTTGAGTCCGCTGCTCTAACCATTGAGCTAAGGGGCCATTACAAAGATCGAAAGAAGTTCGCTTCAACCGTCGCTCATCTTAGGGGACATGGCCGTGGCCGTCAAGAACTTCATCATTTTCCATTCTCCATTTGTCATTTGTCATTTGTCATTGCCGGAACCGCAGCGCAACGCTCGCGGCGTCGCTTATCGTCTCGGCCGCCGAGATTATCTCTCAGCGCTTAACTGCGCGCGCCTCTCCTCCCCGCGCATCCAGCAACGACGCCATCCCGCGATGCTGGGCGCATCGCTGTCCGGGCGGAACAAGGCGCCTGCAAGGCGTCCCCTTCTTCGTTCGCGCGCCGCACATGACGCGCTGGACAGCTTCGGGTTTCGGCTCAGGATTCCGCGCAGTCGCAGTATCGCGCGCCGACACCGCTGATGTCGAAGCGCCGGCGTTCGACTGGATGTTTGGCGATTGGGCGTTCGGACCCGGCTGTAGCGTCCTGTTTAATGCGAAGACCGCCAGAGTCGCGCAGAGCAGCAGCGCGGCGACGGATTTGAAATAATTCCGGCGGCCCATCTGCGCCTCGCACTCGCCGCAGAAATAGCGCGGGCCCAGGCTGAAACGCGGTTTCATCGCGTTCCCGCATTCGGCGCAAAAATTGGCTTGGTAGAAGACGATTTTCATCGCAACACCGCTCTGATTTGCGCGTTCGGTCGCAGTATAGCACAGTCTGGACTCTTGACTCCCGGTCGTCTTATCATCGCGCCGCGTAACCAAACAATGATTCTCTCAGAGTCATTACCTGTCGCCGCGGCGACGCCATGAAACAATGAAAACAGACAGGATTTACAGGATTTTTCAGGATTGCGTCGCTTTGAATTGAATCTTGAACAATCCTTTAAACCCTGTCCATTCCCCAAGGAGCCTTCATGATGCAACGCGCGTCCGCTTCCCTGATCACTTTGGTCATAGTCTGTCTTCTCTCCCCCGCGACTTCGCATTCGCGACAGGCGCCGGGGAGGATCGTCGCGGTCAAAGCCGCTCGCGCGCTGGACGCGCGAACTGGCGCGATGGTCGATAACGCCGTGATCATCATCGAGGGTGACCGCGTCAAAACGATCGGCTCAAAGGCCGCGGTCCCCGCCGAGGTCGAAGTGATTGACCTCGGGTCGAAGACCGTCCTGCCCGGCCTGATCGATTGCCACACGCACCTGACGTTCGAACCGAGCCAGATGGGCTATTCGTCGCTCGGCGTCTCCGTGCCGCGCTCGGCGCTGACAGGCGCAAAGAACGCCCGTCTCACGCTCGAAGCCGGATTCACGACTGTGCGCAACGTAGGCGCGAGCGGCTATGCGGACATCGCGCTGCGCGACGCGATCAACGCCGGCGACGTTCCGGGGCCTCGGATCGTCGCATCCGGCCCCGCCCTCGGCATCACCGGCGGCCATTGCGACAACAACCTGCTCGCGCCTGAATTCAATCACTTTGACGAAGGCGTCGCCGACGGCGTGCCGTCCGTCATGCGGAAGACGCGCGAGGTGATCAAGTACGGGGCCGACGTGATCAAAATCTGCTCGACCGGCGGCGTGCTCTCGCTGGGCGACGACCCGAAGGCGTCGCAATACACCCTCGAAGAGATGAAGGCCATCGTCGCCGAAGCCCATCGCCTGGGGCGCAAAGTCGCGGCCCACGCCCACGGCGGGGACGGAATTAAGCTCGCCGTGCTCGCCGGCGTCGATTCGATCGAGCACGGCTCCTACATTGACGACGAAGCGATTAAACTGATGAAGGAGCATGGAACCTATCTCGTGCCGACGCTCTATCTCGGCGATTGGTTTCTGGAGAATTACCAGCGCCTCGGCGTGCCCGCGCCGATGGTGGCGAAGGCCAAAGAGGTCATGCCGATAGCGCGCAAGAACATCGCGCGCGCCTTCGCGCAGGGCGTGCCCGTCGCATTCGGCACCGATTCGGCGGTCTATCCCCACGGGTTGAACGGGCGAGAGTTCGCCGTTTACGTCAAACTAGGCATGACGCCTCTGCAGTCGATTCAGACCGCGACCATTCATGCGTCGAAGCTGCTCGGTTGGGAAGACCGCGTCGGCGCCATCGAAGCGGGCAAATACGCCGACCTGATCGCCGTTGACGGCGATCCAACCAAAGACGTCACCGAGCTCGAGCGCGTCAAATGGGTGATGAAGGGCGGAGTCGTCGTGAAGAAATAGTCGGAAAGGGCGCGTATAAGTGAAGCGATGAAACTCGAATTCGTCCCATTGCTTGAGGTCCAACGTGATCTTTATCGCCTGCCGCGCGGATGGGAGCGGTTTCGCGTTTACCTGCAAACAATGGTCGATCCCGAAACCAATGACGTGAAACTGCCGTTATCGGCGGTGAATCCGATGGGCAAGGATCACGTGCCCGCGCTGCTCGACCAGTATCTGGCGTTCGGAGCAGACGGGGTGGCCGCTCGCGCCGTGGCCGAGGCGGAATCGAGGCTCTCGAACGTCGAAGGCGAGTTCAAGGTAACCTTGCTCATCGTCGATGACGCGATGGGCGGCTGGACCAATCGTTATTCGAGCGAGTTGAGCGCCAGGTCCGGGAGCAAACCTATTCATAAACGCGGTTGGATCACCGGGACGCTCTGGACGAGCGAAACGCCGTCGGCAAACGCAGCGAGCGAAGAGACGCTGACCGCCGTATATCGCGCCGCGCACATCCAGCAACATGGCTTCGCCGTCACATTGCGCGAGATTATGGCTCAAGAGGGTTATGCGATGGCGATGGCCGGTTGTTCAAAGCCCTCGCTCGACGACGACGAACTCGATTACGCGCGTGAGGTGATCGCACCGAGCCTGGACACGAGAGATTACCCCGTCATTATCACAAGCCTGTTCGGAGACGTGGCCGCGGCCTCACTCGGTTACACGCCGCTCGGTTTGAGCGAACGCGCCGGTTTCGCGCTGGCTTTACATGAAGCGCGATTCGAATCGGCCAAAGCTTCATAGGAGCCTTCTTGTCGCGTTGCGACGCCTGGAAAAGGATGAAAACGCGCTCCTGGGTACGCGCCGCTTCCAGCGCGCAGTCTCAGGCGTTAGACGTATTGGTCGGAGTTATATCCTCCCGAAGTCGCCTTGCTTGCGGTGATCGATTATTGTATGGGACCGTGTGGATCTAGTTCCAAGCGCGCTGCGGGCCATCCATAGGTCTCCACGCGCACGTCTGCGCGCTGGAAGCGGCGCGTACCCAGGGATTTTCCGAGGAGAACCCGATGAATCGACGGGAGTTCAACCTGAATTTGTTATGCGCGACGGGCGCATTCGCGTTGCCTTTGCCGCAATCATCGAGGCTCCGCGTCAACGGCGAGCGCGTTAACAAGCATCTCTCCGAGCTTTCGGAGTTCGGCAAAAACCCGCAGGGCGGCGTCAGCCGCCTCGCATACAGCGAGGCCGACTTGAAGGGCCGCGAATACGCGATGAGGTTGATGCGCGAGGCGAAGCTGGACGTGAGCATCGATGCGGCGGGCAACATCCTCGGGCGGCGGGCGGGCAATGACGCGAGCTTAAAACCTCTGGTCATCGGCTCGCACATCGACTCCGTGCCCGAAGGCGGCAATTACGACGGCGACGTCGGCTCGATGGGCGCGATCGAAGTCGCGCAGACGCTAGCCGACAACAATGTCGCGCTGCGGCGCCCGCTGGTAGTGATCATCTTTCAGAACGAAGAGGGCGGGACGATCGGTAGCCATGCCGTCGCCGCCGGCTTGACCGAGAAGGAGTTGAGCCTCGTCACGAACAGCCGCAAAACAATTCGCGAAGGCGTCAAGTTCATCGGCGGCGACCCGGACAAACTCGTCGGCATGGTTCGCAAGCCCGGCGACGTCGCGGCCTACCTCGAACTGCATATCGAACAAGGCGGCGTTCTCTATTCCGAGAAGATCTCGATCGGCGTGGTCGAAGGCATCGTCGGCGTCAACTGGTGGGACGTGACGATCGAAGGCTTCGCCAATCACGCTGGGGCGACGCCGATGAACCAGCGGCGCGACGCGATGATCGCGGCCGCGAAATACGTCGAAGCCGTCAACCGCGTGGTGACGAGCGTTCCGGGCCGTCAGGTCGGCACGGTCGGTAAGATTCAAGCCTTTCCCGGCGCTTACAACGTCATCCCTGGCAAGGTCACAACGAGTCTGGACCTGCGCGATCTCGACGCGGCGAAGACGAAAATGCTGTTTGAAAAAATCCGGCTCGAGGTCGAGCAGATCGAGAAAACCACGGGGACGAAGTTTGAATTCAAGCAGACCAATTCGACTCCTCCCGCGCCGACCGACATTCGCGTTCGCCGCGTGATTGACGAAGCGGCCAAACGGCTCGGATTCACGACCAAATTCATGCCGAGCGGCGCCGGGCACGACGCCCAGGAGATGGCGCATCTGGCGCCCGTAGGGATGATCTTCATCCCCAGCGTTGACGGCATCAGCCATAGCCCGCGCGAGTTTTCACGGCCCGAAGACATAACAAACGGAACAAACGTGTTGCTACACGCGCTGCTCAATCTCGACTCGATGGAGTTGACCTGAATTCAGAGCCGCGCGCGGGCGACCGCGTGGCCACCCCCGAGCGGAAACGCTCGGCGCCGCGCAATACCACAATGATGAACAGATCATGAACAACGGTCAGAACATACTCTCCGGGTTGCGTGTGATCGATTGCGGCGCCTACATCGCCGGACCGGCCGCCGCGACCATCATGTCCGACTTCGGCGCAGAGGTGATCAAGATCGAGCGCCCGCCGCATGGCGACCCGTATCGGCGCCTCTCTTTTCTCCCTGGCATGCCTGCCTCGGAGCATAACTACTGCTGGATGCTCGACGCCCGCAACAAAAAGAGCCTCGCGCTCGACCTGCAGGACGAGGCGGGGCGCGAGGCGCTGCGCCGCCTGGTAGCCACCGCCGACATCTTCATCACAAACTACCCGCCGGAGATCGCCGAAAGGCTCCGGGTAAGCTATGAAGAATTCGCCGAGATCAATCCGCGCCTGATCTTCGCGCACATCACCGGCTACGGCGAGAAAGGCGATGATGTCAATCAGCCCGGCTACGACGCTACGGCGTATTGGGCGCGTTCGGGTTTGACCGGCCTGATCTTCGATCTGACTACGCAAACCGGCGCGACGCCCTGCGGGTCAGGGGATCATCCGGTCGCGCTGGCGCTGTTCGGCTCGATCATGCTGGCGCTGTATCAACGCCAGGTGACCGGGCGAGGCGCAAAGGTGACGACGTCGCTGATGGCGACCGGCGCATGGAGCAATAGTTGTCAGATACAGGCCGCGATGGTCGGCGCGACTTTCCCCCGACGGCGGCCGCGCCACATCGCGCTCAATCCCTTGGTCAATCAATACCAGACGCGCGACTCTCGTCGGTTTATGTTCTGTTGCCTCGACACGGCCAACGATTGGGGGCGGATTTGCCGTGCGATCGGACGCCCGGAGCTGATCGATGACCCGCGGTACAACACGGCCGAGGCCCGCTCACACCACAGCGAAGAGGTTGTCGCTCTGCTCGATGAAGCGATCGGGGGCAAAGACATGGCCGAGTGGGAGCCGCTCCTCCGTCAACAGGGAGTGGTCTGGGGTCCGGTTCCGACGATGGATCAAGTTGCCGCTGATGCGCAGATGGCGACTAACGGCGTCTTCGCCGAGTTGGAGCATCCGCGACTTGGCGTCATCCAGACCGTCAACAACCCGCTCAACGTGCAGGGCGTGGCGAAGGAGAAACCTGTAATTGCGCCGGAGGTCGGCGAACACTCGCGGGAGATTCTGCGCTCACTCGGATACGGAGACGCGGCTATCGAAGAAATGATCCTGCGTGGTTGCGTGGCGAACACGCGCTGACACGGCGCCGGCGACAAGAAACCGAATGACCCAATACTTCATCGGTCTAACGCCGCTTATTTGCGCCCGTTTAAATGCGCTTGATTCATAGGAGTTATCCTGCAAATCGGATTCCACGACGCCGAAATTTGAAAGCCATCACTTAACAAGCCGCTGGAACGTGTCGCGCCTATTCGCAACGCAACGCAGTCACCGGGTCAACCTTCGTTGCCCGCCGCGCGGGTATGTAACAAGCGATGAACGCCACACTGGTCAGAATCAAGGCGGCGGAGCCTAAGACACGCGGATCCATCGGCTTCACTTCGAATAATAACCCGGTCAGAAATCTCGTCAGCGCAAAAGAAGCCCCCAGCCCGATGCCCACGCCAATCAGCGCAGCCGTCATGCTGCGATTCAGCGCCAGCCGAATGACAGCCCCTTTCCTCGCGCCTAGCGCCATTCGAATGCCGATCTCGCGCGTGCGATGCGATACTGAAAAAGCGACGACGCCGGAAATCCCCACGGCGGAAAGCGTCAAGGCCACAAGCGAAAACGCCGCCAGCAACATCATCGGGAACCGCCGCGACCCTGTTGAATCGTATATCACCTCCTCCATCGATCGGACCCCGGAAACGGCGCGGTCGGGTTCAAATCGAGCCAGCGCTTGCTTGATGGGATTGATAAATGCCCCCGGACTTGAAGCCGTGCGCACAACCACTGTCATTACGGGCCAGGCGGCTTGATTATATGGGCGGAAAAACTCCGGGCGAGGTGTCTGATCCAGGCCGCCTTGTTTCACGTCTTGCGTGATTCCGACGACGGTCATCCATGGGGTGGCCAAATTGAAGAAGCCAATTTTGATGCGCTTCCCGATCGGGTCTTCATTCGGCCAATAGCGCCTGGCCATGGCTTCGTTGATGACAATGACGCCGGGCGCATTCAGCGAATCCCGTTCGGTAAATTCGCGCCCGCTGACCAGCCTGATTCCCATTGTCTGAAAATAGTTTGGACAAATGATGGTGTATTTCGCGCCCGGCTGGTTTTCGCTTCCCGGATCAGGCCGTCCTTCGATCACGAATCCACGTCCCGCATTGCCTCCGCCGACAGGTGTGTGGCTGACCGCGCTGACGGAAATCACGCCCGGAATGCTTCCTACGTATTCCTGCAAGTTACGCGCAAATTGCGGATGGCCCGGCGGACCATAAAAGGTGTTTTCCTGAGGCAGAGACATTCCGAGCGCGAGCACATTGTGGGGATCGAATCCCGGCGCGACGTTCAGCAGCCGCGCCATGCTTTGAATCATCAGCCCGGCGCCGGTCAGAACAACCAGCGCCAACGCGACTTCCAACATGACCAGGGACTGACGCAGCCTGGCTCCGGCGCCGCCCGTCGTGCCACGGACGCCTTCTTGCAGAAATTCATTAACGTTTCGTTTGGAGAAAATCAGCGCCGGCGCCAATCCAAAAATGATTCCGGTCAAACAGGTAACGCCCCAGGTAAAGGCCAGTACTTTGTAATCTATCGTTAGACCGTTGGCGGCGCTGATTGATCGGAACGGAACTGCCCTGAGCTCGCCCGGCAGCGCTTTCAGCAACAGACTGTTGCTCCAGAGGGCGATAAAAATACCGATGAGGCCACCCGCAAACGCCAGCAGCAGGCTTTCGGTCAGCAATTGGCGAATCGTGCGCGCGCGGCTGGCGCCAAGAGCAGTGCGAATCGCCAACTCCCGGCGCCGCGCCGCGCCGCGCGCCATCAGCAAATTGGCGACGTTGACGCAGGCGATCAAGAGGACAAATCCCGCCACAGCCAACAGCGTCAACAGCGTCTTTTGCTGACTTTCCGTATCAAACCCGATGATCGAATCAATTGTGGCGGTTTTTCCGGCGTTATCTTGCGGATATTGCTCGGCAAGGACTCGCCCAATGTTGTTCATTCGCGCGCGCGCCTGCTCCATCGTCACGCCGGGCTTCAGCCGCGCCAGGGAGAGGAAAGAATGCGAGCCGCGATCCTGATCGCCTTTGGTATACGCGACCGGCACAAACAATTGCCGGATCGGGCTGTAAAGCTGAAATTCGAAATTCGGCGGCATCACGCCAATCACCGTATGATCTTCGCCATCAACCCTGACGGTTTTGCCGATGATCTCCGGATCGGCATTGTACCGACTGCGCCAGAGAGCATCGCTGATGACGACCACTTGATGTTTGCCGAGATGTTCCTCCTCGGGCAGAAACGCGCGTCCCAAACGTGGTTTGACGCCGAGCACGTCAAAAAAGTCCGCGGAAACACGCACGCCGGAAACGCGCTCCGGTTCGCCACCGCCCGAAAGATCATAACCTTTCCCGGCGGAATCGAGGATCGCCATCTTTTCAAAAACGTCGTTCTGCCGCTGCCAATCCCAATAGTTGGGCGCGGAAACGATATTTCTGTCCTTCGGATCGTTGGCTTGGGATTCCCAAACCAACGCCAGCCGATCCGAGTCTGGAAATGGAATCGGCTTCAGCAACAAGGAATTGATCACGCTGAAAATCGTCGTGTTCGCGCCAATGCCTAGCGCCAGGGTGATAATCGCCACCAAAGTGAAGGCGGGGTTCTTAAATAACATCCGCGCGCCGAAACGCAGGTCTTGCAGCAAGGTTTGCATAATTTCTCTCAAAGAAGGTTTCAGGTTTCAGGTGTCGGGTTTCAGGTGTCAGGATGGAATCCGCGGCGTCATTCTTTTACTGACACCTGACACCTATTCGCGCCTGAGCGCCGCCATCGGATCGACCTTCGCAGCCCGCCCCGCCGGGACCAGGGCGGCCATCAACGCGACGCCGACGAGCAGCAGCGCGATCGCGACAAATGTCAGCGGATCGGCCGCGCTCACTCCGAAAAGCAATCCCTTCATCAACCGTGTCAGCGCCAATGAGGCCGACAGCCCGATCGCCACGCCGAGCGCGGCCAGCGCGAGGCCCTGCTTCAACACCAGCATGACTACATCAGCGGCGCGCGCGCCGAGCGCGATGCGGACCGCGATCTCGTTGGTTCGCTCCGCGACTGAATAAGAGACCACGCCGTAAATGCCCACGCCGGCGAGCAATAGCCCTAGCCCGGCGAACAATCCGACCAAAAGCATGTTGAAGCGCTGCGACGCGATCGAGCGCCGCAAGATCTCATCCATTGAATGAATCTGCGACACCGCCAGCGTCGCATCCACCGACGCGATCTCGCGCCTCACGGCGTCCACTAGATCGCGCGGCGCGCCAGTCGCGCGTATGGTGAAATAGGACGGCGTGAACGTGCGGATGATCGCCATCAATCTGTCGGGCATTTGCGGGATCGGGATAAAGACCATCGGCGGCTCCGCTCTGTCCAGACCTTGTTGTTTCACATCCGCCACCACGCCGACGACCTGATGCGCCGCGTCGCCTCTAATGCTGATCCGCCGCGCTAATGAGTTTCGCCCGTCGAAGAAACGCTGCGTGAAGGCTTCGTTAACGATGATCACCGGCGGCGCGGCGGCGTTGTCGGCGTCGGTGAAGGCGCGCCCCTGTCGCACGGCAATCTTCATTGTGCGGAAATAGTCGGGCGAGATAATACGGAACTGGACGCTCTGCAACTGGTCCGGTTTTTCGGGGAGGATGACCGGCATGTTGAATTGCCAATCGAGCGGCAGTTTGTTTATGACCGCCGCCGCTTCGACGCCCGGCAAGCGGCTGATGCGTTCAAGCGCATCACGGTAGAAGGCCGCCTCCTCCTGCGTCGTGTCGTACCGCGGGCCGTCCAAAACGACCTGGCACGTCAACACTCCGCGCGGATCAAAGCCAGGCGCGACGCCCATCAGGTTGGCGAACGTGCGCGTCAGCAATCCCGCGCCGACCAGCAGCGTGAGCGACAACGCTACTTCGGCGACGACAAGCGCGCCTCGCAAACGCCCACGAGCCGAGCCGCCCTTATTCCCGCCCTCTTTCAGTGTCGAGTTCACGTCCACCCTGCGGGACTGCCAGGCCGGAGCCAATCCGAACAACAACCCGGTCACTATGGCCGCGCCGAAGGCAAAGACCAACACTCGCCAATCCACTTTGATCTCTGCCACACTCGGCAGCAGACCTTCCGGCAGCGCCGCAATCAACCCATCCGTTCCCCACACGGCCAACAGCGCGCCCGCCGCGCCGCCAACGAGCGCCAACAGCGCGTTCTCGGCCAACAATTGCCGCGCGATCCGTCCTCCGCCCGCGCCCAGCGCCATGCGCACGGCGATCTCTCGCCGTCGCGCCGCCGCGCGCACAAGCTGTAGATTGGCGACATTGGCGCACGCGATCAGCAGCAGAAAGCCGCCCGCGCCCAGCAGAATCCACAAATACCGCCGCAAATCTCCCACGAACAATTCCTGATACGGCTGCGCGCCGGCGCTCTCACCGTCCTGCATATCGCGCGGGAAGGCCGCGCGATATTTTTCGGCGATCACTTTCAACTCGGCATGCGCCTGCTCGATGGCCACGCCCGGTTTTAATCTGCCGACGACTTCGGCGTTCGGATCGGAGTGCGCGCCCCGCCGCGCCTGCATCGGCGTAAAGAGATCGACGCCGGAACCGAACCGGAATTGGGGAGGCATGATTCCAACGATCGTCATCGGCTGATCATTGAACGACACCGTCTGGCCGAGTATGTCCTTCCTCCCGCCGAAACGCCGCTGCCACAAACCATGACTCAGGATCGCCATGCGCGCGCCGCCCGGCGTGTCTTCGGCGTGAGTGAACGCGCGGCCAAGCGCCGGGAAGACTCCGAGCGCGCGGAAGAAATCTTCGGACACGCGCAGACCGCGAACATATTCCGCTTCATCGCCGCCGGCGAGATTGCCTTGCGCGCCGCCGTAGCTCGAATAACACGCCAGCGCCTCGAATGATTGGCTCTGCTCGCGCCAGAAGAGAAATTTCGGCTCACCCGATCCCTCAATCTCGCCGCGATATGTCTGGCCGACGTAGACCAACCTGTCGGCATCGGGATATGGCAGCGGGCGAAGCAAGACGGCGTTGACGACGGTGAAAATTGCGGTCGTCGCGCCAATGCCGAGCGCCAGCGTGACGACGGCCGTCAAACTGAAGCCAGGTTTCTTCATCATCATTCGCGCGCCGTAGCGCAGGTCTTGCCAGAGTGTTTGCATCACGTTTTCCTGCCTTTAACATCATTTGAATTATCGATGTATGCGCTTACGCCCGGCGTCAGGCTGTCGCTTAAATTCTGCGCCTGGCTTCCATTCGGGGTAGCGGTCTGCTTGCGCTACGAGATAGCCCACCATGAAGAACAACTGCGCGTCTTCGGCCACGCCTGAGAAATCCCAATCCGACCTGACCTCATCGGAGACTTTGTGGTAAAGCTTGTTGTACTCAAGGATCTTCCCTAAGGCGTAACCGTTGGGTTTGCCGATGGCTTCCAAGCCAGCCGTGGCGAACAAAAAGGGCACGCCGGCTTTGGCGAATTCGAAATGATCAGAGCGATACAGCATGCCCCCGGAGGGGAGAAAATCAGGTTTGACGATGCGTCCTTGCGCCGCGGCCACTTGGTTGAGCGTCTCGTCAAGCGTTGAATAGCCGAGGGCAAAATTAATAACGTCCTTCGTGCTACCGAAGGGAAAGAAGCCGTCCATGTTGATGTTGGCGAGCGTCCGGCTGAGAGGGTAAAGCGGCCGGAGAGCGTAATGCTGGGCGCCCAGCAATCCTTCTTCTTCCGCCGTAGTGGCGAGGAACAGAATGGAGCGTTTGGGCGCCGGCTGCATCTTTTGGTAAGCCTGAGCTATTGCCATAAGTCCGGCGATTCCGGTGGCGTTGTCAAGCGCGCCGTTGTATATCTGATCGCCTGTTAAACTCTCATCGCGACCCAGATGGTCCCAGTGCGCCGTGTAAATCACGTATTCATTGCGGAGCTTCGCATCTGCGCCTGCGCAAAGCGCCACGACATTGCGTGACACAAACTCGCGCACTTTGTTCTTTATGCGGAAGTCAGCTTTCGCTTCGAGCGGCATCGGTTTGAAGTCCTTGCGCTGCGCCGCCCGCTGCAAACTTTCCCAAACCCGCCCTCCGCCAGCTATCAGTTTTTTTGCGCCATCCAACGAGACGATCGCAACAACTTTGACGGTTTTACTGTTTCCGTTCGCCTTGAGATATAGCGCTTCGCGCCTTAGATCGGTCACAGTGGTCTCGTAGGTGGCCGCTCCCGGATTATTTTCAGGTATGAAGATCGCGGCGGCGGCCCCCTTCTCTGCGGCGACGCGGAGCTTGTGATACCGCAAAGCGTAATAGCTTTTGGCCCGGCCTTTGAACATCTTATCATCCAATTTGGTCGGGTCATTCGGATCTGGAACCTGCGGCTCGCCCAACAACATCAACAGCGTCTTGCCGCGTACATCTGTTCCTTTGTAATCGTCCCATCCGTACTCCGGCGCAACGATCCCGTAACCAGCAAAGACGATGTCAGCGTCCTGCACGGTGATCTCAGACACGGGCCGGGGCGAGAATGCCGCATAATCTTCTGGAAACCGCAGCGCAATCGGCTTACCGCTTGCGCTAAACGAAGCGGCGGGTTGGGACGTGATCCCGATCAATGGCGCTTGCTGAACATACGAGCCATCGGGATTGCCGGGCTTGAGACCGAATTGCTTAAACTGCTCGATCAGGTATTTAACCGTCAGTTCTTCGCCGCGCGTGCCCGGCGCGCGGCCTTCGAATTGATCGGAGGCCAACACCTTGACGTGTCGCAACAACTCTTCGCTCGTGATGCTTGCGATCGCGGCTTGCATTTCAGGAGATGTCACGAATCGGCTTTCGGAGCGTTGGCGCCCGGCCAAGGCAAGCGCAATCAGAACGGCTGACAAAGCGACCGTTAGCCCTATGAGTTTGACAGCGGTTCTCATAGCTCACCTCTCTCCCTCGACCGGCTAGTGAATAATAGAAGATCTCAAGGCATTCTCGATTGATCATTCACAACGGAGCGCGACCATCGGGTCGGTCTTCATCGCCCTGCGCGCCGGGAAATAACACGCCAGGAACGCGACGGCGACGAGCAGCAATGTCACGCCCGCGAATGTCAACGGATCAATCGCGCTCACGCTGTAAAGCAGGCTCGAAAGTAGCCGCGTCCCCACGAGCGCCAATGCGAGTCCCACTCCGACGCCGATCAGCGTCAATAACAATCCACGCCCGACGATCAGTTTGAATATATCCTTCGCGCCCGCGCCCAGAGCCATTCGGACGCCTATCTCGCGCGTGCGCTGGCTGACGGCGTAAGACATCACGCCGAAGATTCCGATCGCGGCCAGCGCGAGCGCCAGCAATCCGAACGCGGAGAGCAACGCGGCGAAGGCGCGCGCCGGAAAGAGCGATAGGTTCATGTGCTCGGTCAGTGGTTTGACATCGGTCACCGGCAGGTTGGGGTCAAGGTTGCGGAACTCGCCGCGAATCGCTCCGATCACAGTTTCCGGTTTGGCGGAAGTTCGAACCAACAGGTAGTTATAGGCAAGCTGGGAACCGATTGGGTACCAGACGAAGGACTGAGGGTCTTCGCCGATAGTCCAGTATTTGCCGTCTCTCGCCACGCCGACGATTTGCCAGGGTTGCCCCCCCGGCGACGTTCGGAATTGTTTGCCGAGCGCGTTTTCGATGGGGTTCGCGCCGGGGAAAAATTTGCGGGCGAAGGTTTCGTTGACAACTACCGAGCGGGTCTTTCCTTCCTGATCCTGCTCGTTCATATCGCGCCCGGCCACAAGCGGCGTGCCGATGGTCTCGAAATACTTCAACCCGACGTTGGCGTTCATCGCCGACGGCGCGTTGACGCCGCGCTCCTGGGGTCGGCCTTCGATCAGAATCTGATTGCTGTTGTAGTTCATGCTAAGAGGCATGAAATCGGTGATCGAGGCCGATTTTACGCCGGGCAGCGACTCGACGCGATTGAGCAACTGTTTGCGAAACTGCATGCCGGCGTCCGTCTGATAGCCTTGCAAGCTCAGGTCGAAGTTCATCATCAGGGCGTTTTCGGGATTGAACCCGGGATTCAGCGCGTGCAGTCGCTCCAATGCTCTGAGCGTTAAACCGGCGGCGATCAGCAGAAGCAGCGACACGGCGACTTGCGTGACGACCAGGCCGCTACGCAGCAGTGAGCGGCGAACGCCCGATTGCGACGCGACGTCTTTGAGCGCCGGAATCAGATCGGGCTTCGTCGCTTGGAGAGCCGGAACCAGGCCGAACAGAACGCCCGTTACGATCGAAACAATCATCGAGAATACGAGCACCCGCCAATCCACATGCAGTTCCAGCGTAATCGGAATCGCTATCGGCGGCTTCAAGGCCATGATCGAATCAATGATCCATTGGGCCAGAGCCACGCCGATTAAACCGCCCGCTACGGCCAGCATCACGCTTTCGGTCAAAAGCTGCCGGACGATGCGCGCGCGGCCGGCGCCGATGGAGAGCCGGATGGCGATCTCCTTGCCGCGTTCGGTAGCGCGCGCCAGCAACAGGTTCGCCAGATTCGTGCAGGCGATCAGCAACACCAGCGCGACCAGCCCCATCAACGCGGCGGAGACGCCGAGCATCGCGTTTCGGAGTTGCGGTAGGACGAAGCCGGGCGGAACGACCTGAATCATCATCCCCTCGTTCTCGTTCGGGAAGTCTTTGGCCAATTGCGCGGCGAGCAAATTGAGCGAGGCTTCGGCTTGCGCCGCGCTGACCCCAGGTTTGAGCCGCCCGACGGCGAACATATTTCCCGCATCGCGATTGTCCAGATAATTGTTCTCCGGCTCGATCCACTTCTGCATCGCGAACGGGACGTAGATTTCCGGCGTGTAGATGACCTCCGTGCCCTTGAACCCGGCGGGCGCGACGCCGATTATTTTGAACTTCCTGCCGTTGATCAGAACGTCCCTGTCAACGACCGACGGATCGCCGCCGAACCGCGTCTGCCAGAGAGAATGGCTGATGACTGCCACCGGATGCGACAATCGCGTCTTATCCTCATCGGGCAGAAAAGTTCGACCGAGAGCGGGCTTCACACCGAGCAGATCGAAATAATTGCCCGAAACCAGATCGCCCCAGACCTTCTCGTTATTGCCGTTCCGGCTCAGGCTCACGACCACGAAACGGGAGGCGAGCAATCCCGATAAGACTTCGTTACGGTCGCGGAAATCGATATAGTTAGGATATGAGAACGCGGCCATCGCTCCATTTTTCCCTACGGCCGAGACTGAGACCACCTCTTGAGGATTGGCCAATGGCAGCGGGCGGAACAGAATCAGGTTGACAAGGCTGAAGACTGCCGTGTTCGCGCCGATGCCCAGCGCGAGCGAAAGAATGGCGATGACGGCGAAGCCCGGCGTTTTGATTAAACGGCGAAAGCCGAAGCGTAAGTCATGAAATAAGGTTTCCACAGTTCCTCCTGTCGGTTTTATACAAGTTTTTAAATGTATGAAGACTGTTAGGCGCCGCAGAGCGCCGCAGAACATGGAGAAAACATCATGTCCTGCGGCGCTCTGCGGCGCGCCATGCGGCGCCTATTCATCAACCCACGTTCAGAATAACGAAATTAACAGGCAAGGAGGATGCGAGAATTTCGCTTACTTCTCGTTGGCTGAAGGACGCTTTTTTTACTTATCAGTTTTGTATCGAGAAACAGCGCTCATTCATATCTCAAAGCCACGATCGGATCCACCCTGGTAGCCCTGAGCGCGGGCGCGAGGCAGGCGACGAGCGCCACCATCGTCAGCAACAACGCGATCGTCGCAAACGTCAATGGATCGCTAGCCGTCACGCCGAACAGCAGATTGGCCATCAACCGCGTCAGCAGGAACGCGGCGACGCCTCCTAACGCCACGCCTGCGAGCGCCAGCAGCATTCCCTGCCCGACTACCAGCCGCAGCACATCGGCGGCGCGCGCGCCAAGCGCCATCCTGATCCCGATCTCATGCGAACGCTGCGTGATCGAATAAGAGAGGACGCCGTACAGTCCGACGGAGGCGAGCGCCATGGCTACCGCCGCGAAGACTCCGATCAGTGTCATCGCGAACCGCCTCTGCGCCATCGAATCGCTGACGAACTGCTCCATGGTCTTCACGCGAAAGACCGGCAGGTCTTTGTCCAACCCTCTGATCGCGCCGCGCGCCGCGCCGGCCAGGCTCGCCGGATCATTGCTCGTGCGAAGGACCAGGGTCATAAATGCGTTCTGCGTCTGGGAATGCGGGATGTAATACTGGACGCGCGATTCGCCTTCCAGCCCGGAGTGTTTGACGTGGCCGACGATGCCGACTATCTCGCGCCAGATGGGATTGTTCGGTCCGCCTTGAAATGTGATGCGCTTGCCGACCGGGTCTTCGTCCGGCCAGTATTTGCGCGCCATCGCGTCGTCAATGATCGCGACGGGTTGAGATTCCATCGTGTCGTGGTCGTCGAAGAAGCGCCCGCGGAAGATCGGAATCTTCATGGTCGAAAAATAATCGGTGGTCACGGCCCAGCGGTCGCCGTGCGGCGACGATTGGCCCTGCGGCGTAACGCGCCCTTCGATTTGGAAACTTCCGCTCGAATTGTTCCCGCTCAAGGGTAAAATCGAGGTCGCGCCCGCCGATTGGACTCCGGGCAACGCGCGAATCCGTTGCAGCGCCTCTTTGTAGAAATTTGCCCGCTGCGCAGGCTCTCTGTATTTGGTCGCGGGCAACGCGAGCGACATCGCCAGCACGTTTTGCGGCGCGAACCCGGGACTGACCTGCTGCACCCGCCAGAAACTGCGGATAAGCAATCCCGCGCTGACGAGCACCACCAGCGCCAGCGCCATTTCGGCCACGACCAGCGAATTGCGAACCCAGGCGCGCGCGCCGCTCGAGCCCGTGCGCCCGCCCTCCTTCAACGTCTCGTGCAGATCGGCCTTCGAAGCCTGAAGCGCGGGAACGAGGCCGAAGGCGACGCCGGTCAACAGCGAAACGCCGAGCGTGAACGCGAGCACGCGCCAATCCAGTCCGATCTCGTTCGCGCGCGGAATCTGAACCTGATTGACTTTGAGCAGCGCGTTGATTCCCAGCCAGGCTAACAACAATCCGAGCGCGCCGCCGATCACCGCGAGCAGCGCGCTTTCGGTCAACAATTGTCGAATGACGCGCCATCGCCCCGCGCCCAGAGCCGTTCGGATCGCCATCTCTTTCTGGCGATCTGCCGCGCGCGCCAGCAACAAGTTGGCGACGTTCGCGCAGGCGATCAACAAGACCAGACCGACGATTCCCATCAATATCCACAACGCCAGGCGGATTTCGCCGACCACGAGTTCATTGAAGGACTGCATGGTCAATCCCCATTCGCTCCTTGAGCCGGCCCAGGGCAGGTACTGCCGCCGCAAATTCGCGGCGATGGCGTCCATTTCGGCCTGCGCCTGCCCGATCGTGACCCCGGGTTTCAAACGCGCGAAAACGAACAGGAATTCGTTGGTCAGATTGTTGTATGAGAGCTGTTGGGGCGTGAACGCAATCGGCGTCCACAGATCGACGATTCGCCCAATCTCACGCCCGAATTGAAAACTCGGAGGCATGACGCCTACGACCGTGTAACTTTCGTCGTTGAGCGTGACGGTCTTGTTGACGACGCCCGGATCGCCTCCAAAGCGCCTCTGCCAGAAGCCGTTGCTGAACACGACAACCTTGTTCTTGCCCGGCTGGTCTTCTTCAGGCAGGAACAACCGTCCGAGCGCGGGTCGCGCGCCGAGCGCGCTGAAGAAATTGTGCGTGACCATCGCGCCGTTCACCTGCTCGGGATCGCCGCCGCCTGTCAGGTTGAAGCTCCCTCCGGTGGTCGCGGTCACGCTCTCGAAAGATTTGGCGTTGTCGCGGTAATGCGTATAACCGATCGCGGAGACCGAGGCCTTCAGACTGATCTTCGGATAATCATGGTTGATCACGACCAACCGCTCCGGCTCCTGATACGCCAGCGGCCTGAGAAGCACAGAATTGATGACGCTGAAGATCGCCGTGTTCGCGCCGATCCCCAAGGCCAGCGCGATAATTGCGACGACGGTGAAGCCGGGTTTGCGCATCAGCGTGCGAAATCCGTAGCGTAAGTCTTGCCAGAGTGTCTGCATAATCAACCTTAGAAAAAAGTGGGCAGTGGGTAGTGGGCAGTGAAGAGATCAAAACTGCCCACTACCCACTGCCCACTGCCCACTTTCATAATTTCATTGCTTCAGCCACACCTCGCCCTGCGCCGCGGCTCAAATCGCAAGCAGCATTGAAAAAGGGTTCGAGTTTGTCCGTTTAACGACTAGTGGCTCTGGTCTTCGTCAACCACTCGGCCGTCGAAGAGATGGATCGAGCGGTCGGCGTGGCGGGCGAAGCGCGAGTCGTGAGTGACCATGCAGATGGTGGCGCCGCCGCGGTGGAGTTCGCGCAGCAGGTCCATGACCGCTTCGCCGTTGGTCGAATCGAGGTTTCCGGTAGGCTCATCAGCGAGCAGGATGAGCGGATCGCCCACGACCGCGCGCGCGACGGCCACGCGCTGCTGCTGACCGCCGGAGAGTTGCGACGGCAGGTGTTTCGCGCGGTGCGCCATCCCGACCTTCTCCAGAGCGGCGTTGACGCGCTTCTTGCGCTCGGCCGAATTCATCCCGCGATAGGTCAGCGGCAACTCCACGTTTTCGTAAACGGTCAGATCGCCGATCAGGTTGAAGCTCTGGAAGATGAAGCCGATCTCGCGGTTGCGGATCCGGGCGCGTTCGCTCAGCGACAGCCCCTGGACCGGCTTGCCGTTCAACTGGTAATTCCCCTCGGTCGGAGAATCGAGCAGCCCCAGGATCGACAGCAGCGTCGATTTGCCGCACCCAGAAGGCCCAGCGATCGAAACGTAATCGCCTTGATTGATCTCCAGGTGAATTCCTGCCAGGGCGTGGGTCTCGACCTCATCTGTGTAGAAAACCTTCGTTACTGATTCCATTCGCAAGAGGGTTTCACTCATTGTTTGTTCTCCTCGAAAGTTGTGTTTGTGGGTGTGGTTGGTGGTTGATGGTTGGCGCCTGGCGCCTGGCGGCAAATGGAAAATACCAACCAGGCGCCAGGCGCCAACCACTTTTTTCAATTCAATCGAATGCGATCGGCGTTATCGCCTAACTGCGAAGTGTCGGAGACGATCACTTTGTCGCCGGCTTTCAAACCGCCGCGAATTTCAACCTCCGTCACGGAGGTTTGCCCCAATTGTACGGTCACAGCCTCGGCGTTTATGTCGTCAGGCTCCATCCTGAAGAGTTTGACCGTGCTGTTCTCCTGGCCGAACGCCGGGCGCTGCATTTTGAGGACGTTCGGCAACCGGAACAACTCGATGGTGCCGTCAACGCTCAGCATGGGAACGGCGCCTTTAGGCAGCTCACCTATGAGTTGGACTTCGACCCTGATCGTGCCGTCAACCACCGACGGATCTTTGCGCATGACACGTCCAGGAATGATTCCGTTGCGAGTGTCGATCTCCGCCTTCTGTCCCTGTTGAATGTCCCTGGCCTGCGTCTCGGCTATCCTGACCACGGCCTTGAGCCGCGTCGGGTCGGAGACGCGCGCGATGGGCGTGCCGGCGTTCACCTGCACCCCGACTTCAACCAACAGTTCCTGCAAGATCCCGCGAATGCCAGCCTTGACGCGCAAATTGCCCGCCTGCTGTTTGCGAAGATCGAGGAGGTTGCTAGCTTGATCAAGCGTGGACTGCGTCACGGCTAACTGTGTCTTCATATTCTCAGTGATCATCGCAGTGCGCTTTCTTTCGAGTTCGCTGCGCTCGGCAAGCTCCTTGGCGCTGGCATCATATTGTTTCATCTGCAGAGGTGAATACAACCCCATATCCGCCAGTGGTTTATACGATTCGTAGGTGAGCTTCGCCTGCTGAGATTGGGAGTCGATCGCGGCCTGCTGGGATTTCTGAGTGAGCAATTGGGATTCGAGATCGACCTGGCGGTTCTTGTATGCGGCTTCGGCCGATTTATACGCCAATTCGGCTTCCAACAACTGCTGCTGCATTTCGGGACTGCTCAACTCCATGATCACAGTATCTGGCGTGACGTTCATACCGGCCAGCACCAGCCGTTTTTCGACACGTCCACTGGTCGACGCTGGAACCACCCTGTTCTCTTCGGGCTCCAGCGTTCCGAGTCCGCGTCTTGTCACCACCAATTCACCCTGCTTGACGGTGTCGATGATCATAGTGGCGCGCTCGACCGTCGGCGCGGCTGGTTTGAGCCGGGCCAATACTAGGCTCACGGCCGCAATCGCTCCCAGCGCCAGAACGATATAAAGCCCGCGCCTGATCTTTTTATTACGCTTTACGGATGCGTCACGAGGCTTGTCCATTGCCATAAACACCTCCCAAACTCTTCAATCTCAAATAAAATGATTGCTGCTTTTGTCAATACCCCGCGGTTGAGGCGCAAAATCTTGTTTCTCTACCGCCGGACGCAAAATCTTGCGTCCCTGCTATCCTAAGCCAATTTCCGTGCCATTCAATGAGACTGGCTAAATCACTGCTTCTGTTGATCTAATTTCACTGGCCCCGCTGAACACGGGTCTTTATGTGTTCGCTTTTGGGATCACAGATTCCCAAAAGCGAGATGCGATCCAATTGCGAGCCTAAGCATGGGATTTTCCAGCCACGAATAAGCGCGGTTCTCTTTCCCGCAGGCGCCATTCGTGAATATCCGTATTCATCTGTGGCTGAAATTCTCTACAAAGTGGCGCAGATATTCTACACGATAAGACGGCATAATCATTACCCCGGAGCGTCCACTTGCCCACAATAATCGCAAAAGTTATCCTAGCGCTTCGGCTCCCATAAAGACGCTTTGACTCTTACCAACGAATGAGAACGAAAGGGACTAACTCGATTATGACGCCTCTCAATCAACCGCTGAAATCTTCATGGACGGCTACGCGCCTGGGGCTGATCATTTCCGCTATCATCCTTCTGGCCGCGATAGCGTACACGTTCTACCAGAGTAATGGCGCCAAGCCTCCTATTGCGTTGGATTCGACGTCGAACAATGCGTCGTCAGGCGCCGACCCCGCCGCTCCGCCGCCGCTGCCGGAGAGCGTAATGCAGGCGAACATCAACCTGCTCGACGGCCAGAAGACGAAACTCGCCGATTATTCGGGCAAGGTTCTGGTCGTGGATTTGTGGGCCACCTGGTGCGGCCCGTGCCGGCAGGAGATCCCGCATCTGGTCGAGATCGCCAAAGAATACAAGGGCAGGGGCGTTGAAGTGATCGGGTTGACGAACGAGGATCCGGAGACCGACGCCGAAATGGTGAAAAAGTTTTCCGAAGTGTTCAACATCAACTACCCCATCGGTTGGGCCGATGCGGAGATGCAAGTCGCGTTAATGCGGGGGCGCAACGGCATCCCGCAGACGTTCATCATCGGCCGTGACGGTAAAGTCCTCAAACATTTCGTGGGCTTCAACGCGGCGATCAGCGTCCCCCAGATGAAAGCGGTCCTCGAAGCGGCGGCTCCTGCGGGATGAAAGCCGGCGCGCTACAGATTTCAAGAAAAAGAGTTTAAGCCACGAATGAACACGAGTTAACACAACTCTCTTTCTTGATCTTCCGATCCATTGTTCTCCATCCTCCTTGCTTGGCTTGCCGCCATTTGTGAATATTCGTGTTCATTCGTGGCTGAAACTTCCATTCTCAAATGCTTTATGATGAGCATAGAGTAGGAGATCGTATGAAGATCAAAATATCTCTGGCGCTCTGCGCTTTATTGCTCGGCGCCTGCCGGGACGCTGACAGGTACGCCGGTCAGACCGGCGCCGATGTCGCTCAACCTACCGACAATACGCGACCAACCAGCAATACGACTATGAACTCAACCCTGGCGGCGGCTAGCAACGCATTCGGCTTCGATCTGTTTCAACAACTCCGGCGCCAGGAGGCGGACAAGAACGTCTTCTTCTCGCCGCTGAGCGTTACGGTCGCGCTCGCCATGACCTACAACGGCGCGGCTGGCGAAACGAAGAATGCGATGGCGCGCGCGCTCAAGATCGAAGGCATGAACCAGCCCGAACTCAACCGCGCGAGCGCCGAATTGCTGCAGGCGCTGAAAAGCTCCGATCCGAAGATCGAAGTGGCCATCGCCAATTCGCTCTGGGCGCGCGGCGGAGTGCGGTTCAACGAGGATTTCCTTGCGCGCAACCGGCAATTCTACGGCGCCGAAATCTCCGCGCTCGATTTCAACAACCCGCAATCAGTGGCGATAATCAATCGCTGGGTGAGCGCCAGCACCAAGGGTAAGATCAGCCAGATCATTGATCGAATAGACTCGCAGCAGGTCATGTTCCTGATCAATGCAGTCTATTTCAAAGGCCAGTGGCAGAAGAGATTCGAAAAGACGCTCACTAAAGAACAACCCTTTCATTTGCCGGGCGGCCAACAGAAGCCTGCGCCGATGATGGCGCAATCGGGCAATTATCTTTACCATCGCGGCGATAAATTCCAGGCCGTCAGTCTGCCATACGGCAAGGGCGGCGTCAGCCTCTACCTCTTTCTGCCTGACCAGGGATCGTCGCTCGATGAATTTCTGAAAGGTCTCAGTTATCAGAAATGGGAGGGGTGGGTCAATAACTTCCATAACACGCCAGGCGATGTGCAGATTCCACGATTCAAACTCGATTACGAAAAAACGCTTAATGACCAGCTCAAGGACGTGGGCATGGGAGTGGCGTTCAGCGCGCGCGAGGCCGATTTCAGCGGCATCCGCCCGGAACGTGACCTTTACATCTCCGAGGTCAAACACAAGGCCGTCGTCGAAGTCAACGAAGAGGGCACGGAGGCCGCAGCCGCAACTTCGGTCGGCGTTGCAATGAGTTCCGCCCGACGGACCCCGGAACGATTCACTTTCATCGCCGACCGGCCGTTCCTCATGGCCATCCGCGACTCGCAAACCGGCGCGATCCTGTTTATGGGAGCGGTCATGGAACCGAAATAATCTCGCGCCACTCGCCGCGACCTGAACGACTCACATGAAATTCCGCGTATGCAGCGCGGAGAGTTCGGCGGCTTCGGCGGCGCTGAAGCCCAGCTTTTCCAGCCTCGCCATACGTCCGGCGCGCATTTCATCTTTGAGCGTTTGCGTGCGGGCGTAACCGTCGGCGACGTCCCCCGCGCGCCACGATCCCGCAGCCAGCAGAATAAGCGCGTCAAAGACCTCTTCATTCAATCCGGCGGTATGGGACAACGCTTCGTGACGCCGAGTGACGGCCACCGCCAAACGTTCGCGCAGCGCGGGATCGGTCGCCAATTGGTATTGCAAATGGCCCACGCCGAACGCGACGTGGCGCGCCTCGTCCTGCGCCACGAACCGCGCGATCTGGCGCGTGACGGGGTCGGGCGCGTGGCGTTCGAGAAACCAGAGCAGATTCAGAAACGTTCCTTCGCCCAGCGCAGAAAGCAGAAAAGAGGCGAGCGCGAAATCTGGCTCGTCGAGCAGCGTCTTGAGCGATTGCCGGCCGCTCACCGTGGACAGCCCCATCTCTCCGCCGCGCAGCGTGGCGCGACGCGTGAAGACTTCGACGTGGCGCGCCTCGTCGGCGATCTGCACGGCAAGCAGTTGCAAGACTTCTCGAAAATGCGGGTGAATTTGCGCGATGAAGCGGGCTGGCGTCTGCAGCGCCGCGTTTTCGTTTTCGATCAGGTAGGTCATCACCTGCGCGACGGCGCGCTCCACCTCTTCATCCAGTTCGAACGGCTCATCCCAGTTGATCGCGGTCTGGGGATTCCATTGCGCGGCGACCGCCTGCGCATAGAGCTTCGGGAGATTCTCGGCCCAGACTTGTTCCTTCGTCTGAAGAGGATAGTGAAAGCCCGGGCCGCCGGCCTCGACTGCGGCGCCGCGCGCGGCAAATCCCCAGTCGGCGGGCGGGGCCGCGCGCACAGCGCCATTCTCCCGCGCGTCGGAGAGTCCTGCGCGTTCGGCTCCTCTCCAGCGCCCCTGCGACGCGGCGCCGCGCACAATCCACGCTACGAATTGACCGTCGCCTTCCACAAATTCGTGTCCCTGCTCGCGACACCATCCGCGCAGGTGGACGGCGAAATCAGGAGCCGAAGCGCGCACGCCGAGCCTGCCACCGACGGGCATGTCGCGCAGCGCCCTTTTGAGAAGCAGATGCGCGCCGGATGTGAACGAGAGCGCCTCAATATCGATAGTCCGCGACGGTGATGTTTCCGTGATCGTCATAAAACTTCATCTCCTCCACGGCCCGTTCAAGCGCGCGATAGCCGACGACGCGGCCTGGCTTCCATGCCTTCAAGCCTTCCAGGTCGAGCAGCGGCCTGACTTCCGGATTGTCGTAAGACATTCCCAGCAACAACTCCCGGAAGCGGTTCACGAGGTCGCGCGGCGCGTCGTCGAACGCGGTGAAGTTGCAATGGTCGTACGGCGCGGTCTGGGCCAGCGCGCGCGTGGCCCCGGCGGGCAGCGCGCCTTCGTTGATGAAGAGCAGATGATTCGAATCGATCATGCAGGCGGCGTCCACCGCGCCCGCCATCAAGGCGCGAGCGGCTTCGCGTTCGCCGCCGATGTGATCGCCGTGTTTTCCGCTCAGCAGATCGTGCCGCGTCACCTCGAAATCGGCGAATGGCGCCGCCCCATTCGCCCACAGATGCGAGAGCGGCAAAAGCGTGGCTTGCGGCGAATCTATCGCGCCGACCCCGATTCTCTTCCCTTTCAAATCGTCGATGGAGTTGATCGGCGAGTCCGACCTGACCACGATGACCGAGGTCAGATTCTGATCCGTGTCGCGCATGGCGACCGCCTCGGCCCGGCGGCCCGCGCTGCGGGCCAGGCGAGCGGCGCGCACCCAGGCGAGCGGCGAATTCCAGGCGATGTGAAAATGTCCGGCGAGATGAGCCTCGACCTGTCGCTCATAGTTCGAATAGAGAATGTAATCGAACGCCAGGCCACGTTTATCGAACCATGCCTTGAACCCTTCCCATATCGTAACTACCTTCGGATCGTAGGCGACCGCGCCGAGTAACAGTGTGTGCTTATTCATAAGCATTCAAGAGCGGGAATAGGGAGTGGGGAGTGGGGAGTGGGAAGTTGTATTTCCCCCACTCCCCATTCCCCATTCCCTACTCCCCACTAGCCAAAGAGCGGCAGGCCCGTGAGCGCCTTGCCGATGAAATCGTAGAGGGCGTCCGTTGTGGGCGCCATAACATTGGCGGCGCGAGCGTCGCGGAAGTTGCGCTCCACGCCGACCTCCTTGCGGAAGGCCGCGCCTCCGCACAATCGCATCGCCAGATCGGTCACCTCCGTGGCGACCTCGCCTGCCGCAGCCTTGCTTTCGAGCACGCGCAACATGGCGTCGGCGCGCCCGGCTTCGAGCGCCGCGAGCGCGTCATCCAGCAGCGCCCGCAGCAGATCGACTTTGATTTTCATCTTGGCCAGATAGGCGCGATTGGTCGGCTGGTCGGCCAGTGTCTGGTTGAGGTGTTCATAACGCGTCGTCGTCAAATGAGAAATGGTCTTTTGCGTCGCCGATTCGATGACGCCGAGCGAGACCGCCGCGCTCATCAACTGAAAATAGGGCAGGACAGTTCCCATCATAATGTCGAAGCCCTGGCCGTCAGCCCCGAGCATGGCTTCGCGGCTGACCATCACCCCGTCCGCCCGCACGGGCGACGAACAATTGCCGCGCAACCCCAGCCCGTCAAAAGGCGCGCTGACGCTCAAACCCGCCGCTTTCGCCGGCACGAGCCAGATCGTGCTAGCCCCGCCGGCAGCCAGCGGCTTGCTCGACCAGACGTATGAATCGGCCTGCCCGGCCGAAGTCGCCCAGCTCTTTTTCGCGTCCAGGCGCACGGCGCCGTTTGCGCTGACCGCCGTGCTCATTGGCGCCCAGAATTGGCTGCGGGAGCCGCTCTCGGAGAAAGCGAGCGTCGTGACATGCTCGCCCCGCGCCACCGCTTCACGCGCCTCGCGCGGGCCGAACGCCTCGATCACGGCCGCGCCGCAGTAATGCATGCAAACGACCATCGCCGTCGAAGCGCATTCGCGCGCGATGCGTTCTACGACTCGCGTGGCGCCGCGATGCCCTTCGCCCAGACCTCCGATCTCCTTGCCGCTGACGAGTCCCAGCAGACCCGCCTTGCCCATCGCCGTAATCGCGGCGCGTGGGAAAGCCCCGGAGACGTCTATTTCCGCAGCGGAGGGCGCAATGATTTCTTCGGAAATGCGCTCGATGCCCTCGAGCCAGGTAAGTGTGGTTGTCGTAGCCATATGCCGCAATCCTCTTGGTTGGTCCGACTTCCGCAGCCGCACAGGCCCCGAAGAGGCTGCGAGAGCTAACGGATGCGGGATGACGACGCGCCGCGCCGTCGTGAATTGACTCAGTTGCGAAATCTCATGGTGAGTCCTTTGCTTGGTTCGAGAAAGTGAAGGCCGGGTGATGGTACACGAGAAGCCGATAAAAAAAGAAGAGAGCCTTGCTCTTTCCGCGTGTTCGGCCTTTTCTCTATGGTTCTAAACGGAGGTGTGGCCATTGAAAATTTGGCGCCTATTTAATTGTCTGCCTGTTTTTACAAATTATTTTCACACTTTCAAGCAAAACATTGACTTATCGAGATTCTCAGCTTATAAGCAGCGCGACATATCTTCATAAATTTTCGGTATTCTCTGGCAAAGAGACTATTCCCTTCCTCCCCATATAAAACTGGGCAGTTCAAATTCTTGTTCGTCGCTTTCATCCGTTAAGCAGGCCGGCGAATCGCCGGATTAAGTCCAATAGCAACATCACGCGCGTAAGCGGGCGGCTGGTCCTGTGCGCAGCCGCTTGCTTACGCTCGCAGTACCATCCCTATCACTAATAGGAGGAAACCATGTTGACCCGAACCCAAAAAAAATCACCGGATAACACACGCAAACTGAACAGAAGAGCGATCTGCCTGAAAGTGGCGGTGGCGCTGATCATCCTGCTGACGGTCTTTCCAGGGACTCGGCGAGTCGCCTCGACTCATGCGCAGGCCCAGGATCCGGCTGCGCGAGGCCCGCAAGTCGAGAAGATGAATGGCGTCGAAGTGGTGGCCGGGGAGGCGATCGTACGCTTCAAAGAAACTGATGCATTTCAGCTTCAAACGTTCGTGGAAAACGCGATTTCGCTGGTGAATGCCTCGGACCATCGCATCCTAGCCCCCGGCCTCAACATGTACCACATCAGTTCGAAAGCCATGAGTACGCCGGCGCTGTTGAAAATGCTGTCGAATCTTCCGGGAGTAGAGTACGCCGAGGCGAATTACGTCGTACATACCACGCTGACTCCCAACGACACGCGATTCGGCGAGATGTGGGGGTTGAACAATACGGGACAGACCGTGGGGGGCCAGGTCGGCGTCGCCGGCGCGGATATCAGCGCGGTTCAGGCCTGGGATGTTTCTACAGGCTCCACCTCTATCGTAGTTGGTGTGATCGACACGGGCGTTGACTTTAACCACACCGACCTGGCCGCGAACATCTGGTCGGCGCCATCGGCCTTCACTGTCACGGTTGGGGGCCAGACGATCACTTGTCCTGCCGGCTCGCATGGTTTCAACGCCGTCGCCAACACCTGCAGCCCGCTCGACGACAATAATCACGGCACTCACACTTCGGGAACGATTGGGGCCAGAGGCAATAATAGTTCGGGAGTTGTCGGCGTGAACTGGAACACCAGGATAATGGGGTTGAAGTTCCTCTCCGCGTCAGGCAGCGGGAACACGGCCGACGCCATTGAGTGCATCCAGTTTGCCATTCAGGCCAAACAGACATTCGGCGCCAACGCAAACGTCCGCGTCCTTTCCAACAGCTGGGGCGGAGGTGGCTTCTCGCAGGCTCTGCTCGACGCGATTAATGCCGCGAACAGCAATGACATGCTCTTCGTCTGCGCCGCCGGCAACAACAACGGCAACAACGACACGACAGCTTTCTACCCGGCCAACTATAACGCGCCGAACGTGGTGTCGGTGGCCGCGACCGACAACCGCGACGCGAAATCATCCTTCTCCAACTTCGGCGCCACGACAGTGGACCTGGGAGCGCCCGGCACCAATATCCTCTCGACCGTCCCCAACGGAGGCTTCGCAGTCTTTAGCGGAACCTCGATGGCCACACCGCACGTCTCCGGCGCGGCGGCGCTGGTGCTCTCCAAGTGTTCGTTGAGCACCGCAAACCTGAAAGCGAATCTCATGAATAACGTTGATCCGGTCAGTTCACTCGCCGGGAGGACTGTCACTGGTGGGCGACTGAACGTTGACAAGGCCATCCGCGCCTGCAGCGGAGGCGGCACGCCTCCTCCCACGACGGTCTTCTTCGATAACTTCGAGACCAACCAGGGATGGATGACCAACCCGAATGGGACCGACACTGCGACGACCGGTCAGTGGGAGCGTGGGGACCCTGAGACGACAACTTCGGGCGGAACCATGCAACTCGGAACCACTGTAAGCGGGGTCAATGACCTGGTGACCGGACGGCTGGCGGGCGCTTCGGTCGGCGCCAATGACATAGACGGCGGCGTCACATCCATCATGTCGCCGGCAATCACACTTCAGGGGGGAACCACCTTCACGTTGACCTTCTCCTATTACCTGGCCCACTTGAACAATTCCTCGACAGCCGACTTCTTCCGGGTGAGTGTCGTGGACGGCGCTTCGACGACCACAGTATTTCAGGAGCTAGGAGCCGCCACTCAAGATAACGCTGCATGGGCGACTGCGACGGTGAACCTAAGCCAGTTCGCCGGACGGACGATCCGAATCCTCATCCAGGCGGCTGACAACGCCGGCGCAAGCCTTGTTGAGGCGGGCGTTGACGATGTTAGGATAACAACCCCGTAAAATGTGGCTCGGTTTTTCAACACAAAGGGTCAAAGGGTCGAAGGATCAAAGGAGACAAAAGGCATCATGCCCTTCAAGTCTTTGACCCTTTGACACTTTGGCCCTTTGTGTTAAGAGGCCTTTTCATCTCAAACTATCTCCATGAAACTTGTCGAACTCTGGCGCGATTTGTGGAAGGCTAAAGCGAGCGAATCTGAAATCGAACCGCCGCTGGGGGTCGATGAAGACCCGTTCGACGAACCTGTGCTAATGGAGATCCGCGATGTGATCGATCTGCATGCGATCCAGCCCAAACAGGTCAAAGCCGTCGTCGAAGAGTACATGCGCGAAGCGCGCGCGCGGCGCTTCCCCTACGTCCGCATTATTCATGGCAAGGGGATCGGCGCGCAGCGCGCGATGATTCGGAAGATTTTAGATCGGACATCTTTCATCATTCGTTACTACGACGCGCCGCCTGAAGCCGGAGGATTGGGCGCTACGATCGCCGAGCTTGATCTTGATGAACGCGGTTGATAGATTTCTGGTAGACGAAATGTTCAGATAGAAATTCACAAAACAAAGGATTCAATAGATGATCAATTTGACGCCCTTTAAAAACGAACCATTTGCGGACTTTTCTGATGAACGCAACGCCCAGGCCATGCTCAAAGCGATGGAGCAAGTCGGATCGCAGCTCGGGCGGGAATATCCTATTATCATCGGCGGCGAGCGTTACACGACCGGGGATCTGAGCGATTCCCTCAATCCGTCGAGATTCGCTCAGGTGGTCGGACGCGTCCATAACGGCACGAAAGAGCTGGCCGACAAGGCTCTCGCCACCGCATGGAAAGCCTTCGAGACCTGGCAATATGTCAGCGCGGAACATCGCGCGAATTATCTCTTCCAGGCCGCCGCGGCTATGCGCCGTCGCAAGAATGAATTCAACGCCTGGATGGTCTACGAAGTCGGCAAATCGTGGGCGGAGGCCGAAGCCGACACCTGCGAGGCGATCGACTTCATGGAATTTTACGCGCGCCAGGCCTTGCGTTACGATGCGCCGCAAGCGCTCACGCCCTCGCCGCTCCCCTTCGAGGTCAATGAATTGAAATATATTCCGCTGGGCGTGGGGATTGTCATTCCACCGTGGAACTTCCCGCTGGCGATCATGACCGGAATGGCGACGGCCGCGATTGTCGCAGGCAACACGGTCATCGTGAAGCCTTCGCACGACTCGACTGTAATCGCGGCCAAGTTTGTGGAGTTGATGGAAGAGATTTCGCTCCCGCCCGGGGTGCTCAACTTCCTGCCAGGGGAGGGATCGACGGTCGGCGAGTACCTGGTCGAACACCCACAAACGCGATTCATCGCATTCACGGGTTCGATGGCCGTGGGCTTGCGCATCAACGAACTGGCCGCCAAACCCCGCGACGGGCAAGTCTGGATCAAACGCGTCGTGGCCGAAATGGGCGGCAAAGACACTATCGTCGTTGACGAAACGGCGAACCTCGATGAAGCCGCCGCGGGCATCGTCACTTCGGCCTTCGGGTATTCGGGCCAGAAGTGCTCGGCCTGCTCGCGCGCCGTGATCGTCGATTCGGTCTATGACCAGGTGGTGGCAAAAGTCGCCGAGCGCGTAAGCAAACTTACGGTCGGTTCGGTCAAAGACGTGGATAATTTCACCGGCCCGGTTTCGAGCAAACGGGCTTACGAGAAAATCAACAAGTATATTGAGATCGGCAAACAGGAAGGCCGCGTAGTCGCCGGAGGCGGGCGACATGACCTGGCCGACGAAGGCTGGTTCATTCCGCCGACGGTCATCACCGATGTCTCGCCGAAAGCCCGCATCGCGCAGGAAGAGATTTTTGGGCCCGTGCTCGCCGTCATCAAAGCAAAAGACATTGACGACGCGCTGGCCATCGCCAACAACACGATCTACGGGCTGACCGGCGCGTTCTATTCGGGCGACCGCGAGCGTATCGAACGCGCGAAGCGCGAGTTCCACGTCGGCAATCTTTACATCAACCGCAAATGCACCGGCGCGCTGGTGGATGTGCATCCGTTCGGCGGGTTCAACATGTCTGGCACGGATTCGAAGGCGGGCGGACGCGATTATCTGGGGTTGTTTTTGCAGGCGAAGTCGGTGGCGGAGAAATTGTAATTCCCTGGGAGCGCAGGCATCCTTGCCTGCCATGCTTGCGAATCTGAGGACTCGATAAGAAATAGGCGTATTGCGTAGTCAGACCAGGATTATAAATGGACGAATTGAAGATAAATGATCGAGTTGCGAAGCAAGCAGGCAAGGATGGGCGGCGCTCCCAGGAATCATTTAAAGGAGAATACGAAATGAAACAAGCTCTGATTAGTTTGTTAGTCATCGCTGGATTGTTCACATCGTTAAATGGACGACCATTGACCAATCGTGTTCAGAAAGCCAAGGCGGTTGCGACAAAGGCCCCGGCAAAGACTAAGGTCGCGCCATCCAATCAGAAGGCAGGGCCGAAGGTCGGATCACTCAAGCCCGCCGACTTCGCCAAATTCAAAGATTCGGCCAAGGGCAAAGTGCTGGTGCTCAATTTCTGGGCGACGTGGTGCGGCCCCTGCGTGGCGGAGTTCCCGGAACTGGTCGCGCTCGACGCGAAATACCGTGACAAAGGCGTGAAGCTTGTGGGCATCACCGCCGATGACGCCGAAGACGTCCAGCCGAAGGTTATCCCGTTCATCAAAAAGCATCAGGTGAAGTTCGATATCATCCGGCAGGACACCGATGACCCTGAGGAGATGATGAATCAAATCACCAAAGACTGGAACGGCGTGATCCCCGTAACGTTCGTTTACGACAAGCAGGGCAATTTAGCCTACTCACGCTTCGGTATCCTTGACCGCGACCTGCTCGTCGCCGAGATTGAGAAGGCTTTGAAGTAAAGTCGGATAGGAAAAGCGGAGACGGGAAAATGGGAAGACTTAACAGTCGTGGCGCCAAATTAGCGGTTTGGTTCGGAGCCTTCACCCTCATTTTTCTGCTGGTCTTCTTCTATCGGTATTTGGGCGACCTGGCCGTCGGGCATTCAGGCACGTTTAGCGCTCGTTTGATCGAAGAACTTACCGGCAGCTATACCTGGGGGCTGTTATTTTTGCTCGTCCTCAAATTCAGCCGGCGGTTTCGGATCAATGCGCGGAACTGGCCTCGGCGTCTGCCGGTTTATCTGTCGGCCGCGGTTGTCTTCTCACTGCTTCACACCACGATGATGGCTCTCAGCCGCAAGGCTGTTTTTCGCCTCGCCGGAATGGGGGAGTATGATTACGGCATTATGCCGATTCGCTATTTGATGGAGATGGCGAATTACCTGCTTTTCTACATTTTAGGCGTGACGCTGATCCATTTATATGATCATTACCGGGAATCGCGCGAGCGGGAGTTGCGGACGGCGCAACTGGAGGCGCAATTGGCGCAGGCGGAATTGCAGTCCTTGCAGGCGCAGATTCATCCACACTTTCTCTTCAACGCGTTGAACACAATCTCGTCAGTGGTTTATGAAGACGCGCGGGCCGCCGACACGATGATCGCGCGGTTGAGCGATTTTCTTCGCCATTCGGTCAACGCTTCGCGCCTGCAGGAAGTGACCTTGCAGGAAGAGCTGAACTTTTTAAACCTCTACCTGGACATCATGCGCCCGCGATTCGAGGACCGGTTGCGCGTCGAGATCGAAGTGGGGCCGGACATCAACGACGCGCTGACGCCGAGATTGATCCTCCAGCCGCTGGTTGAAAATTCGATCAAATACGCCGCCGATCCGGACTCGGGTCGGATCAACATCGCCATCAAAGCCGCGCGTGAGAACGGTTCGCTGCGGATTGAAGTCCGGGATGACGGGCCGGGGATTGCCGCGAACGTCCGCGATGCCCTGGGAAATGGAGTGGGGCTGGCGAACACGGCGCGCCGACTCGAAAGGCTCTATGGACGTGATCACGAATTCGCAATGCGCAATGGGGAGAGTGGCGGAGCGATGATCAGCGTCACGCTGCCATATCACACTGATGGCGGGCGGGAGTAGGCGGAAATGTCTAAGATTCGCGTAGTGATTGTGGACGACGAAAATCCTGCGCGCCGTAAGGTCAGCCGCTTCCTGGCCGCCGAAGAGGATTTCGAGATCGCCGGCGAAGCGGGCACGGGGATGGAAGCCGTGCGAGTAATCGAAGCGCAACGTCCCGATCTGGTCTTTCTAGATGTGCAAATGCCCGGGCTGGACGGTTTCGGCGTGATCGAGTCCTTGAAGATTCGACCATTGCCGCAGGTGATTTTCATCACGGCTTACGATCATTTCGCCCTGAAAGCGTTCGAAGTTCACGCGCTCGATTATCTGCTCAAACCGTTCGATCAACCGCGATTCCAAAAAGTTCTTGACCACGCCCGACGCCAGATTCAGCGCGATGATCGTAGCGGGCCGAGCGATCTCGCCGAAAAGCTGAACCGTCTGCTGGAAGAGCTGAACAATCGTCCGAAGTACGCCGAGCGACTCCTGATCAACGCGGACGAGAAGTCGTTTCTTCTGGCGGTTGATAAGATTGACTGGATCGAAGCGGCCAGGAATTATGTCAATCTGCACGTCGGCCGTGACTCTTATCTGCTTCGCGGCACGATCGAAGGTCTCTATCAAAAGCTGGATCCGACGAAATTCCTCCGCGCCAACCGCTCGCAGATCGTCAACGTCGCAAGCATCCGCGAACTGCATCCCTGGTTTCATGGCGAATATCGCATCGTCCTCAACGACGGCACGGAATTGTCCTGGAGCCGCCGATATCTCGACCGCAATTCCAATCTGTTTCTCAAGCTCGGCTAAAGTCGTAAAAGACAAGGAGGGAATGGGGAGTGGGAAGTGGGGAGTGGGGAGTGAGGAAAAGAAACTTGCTTTCCTACCTCCATTTCCCATTCCCCATTCCCAATTCCCCACTCCCTTCGCGTTCGTCCCGCTTTGTTCCCGCTCGTCCCCCCCGCGCCGGCGTTCGTCCCTGAATAATTGCCGCGATAGTGTTCGCAATGAATACTGCCGCCGAACTTGACGCGAAACTTTCAACTTTGGAGGGAAGAGTAATGACTGTCAGAGAAAGTCGTAAAAGGAAAAATCGCTTGTGGGCGAGCGGAATTTTGATCGGCGCCGTTTTCGCTGCTCTCGGGTTGCGGGAAACGCTTACGCATAGTTATGTCGCGGCGGACGGCGCGAAACATGAGAGCGATTGGCCTGCTTATGGGCGCGACGCGGGCGGAGCGCGTTATTCACCGCTCGCGCAGATCAATCGCAATAACATCAATAACCTGAAGGTCGCCTGGACCTATCGCACCGGCGCGGCCGAAGTCAAGGCCTTGGCCGCGGGAAAGGCAGCCTTCGAAGCGACGCCGATCCTGGTGGACGGACTGCTTTTCCTGAGCACCCCTTACAATCGCGTGATCGCGCTCGATCCGGCGACTGGGGCCGAGCGATGGACATACGATCCTCAAGTGAAACTCGACCGGGATTACTCCGAGATGACCTCGCGCGGCGTGTCGGCGTGGCCCGCGCCGAACGACAAGCGCAAAGTCGCGCGGCGCATCTTCGCCGCCACACTCGACGCGCGGTTGATCGCGCTTGACGCCGTGACCGGCAAGCCCTGCGCCGATTTCGGCGAGAACGGACAGGTCGATCTGAAGCGCGACGTGCGGATAGTTGAACGTGGAAACTATCAGAACTACCAGGTCACATCGCCGCCTGCGGTGATCGGAGACGCGATCGTCGTCGGTTCGTCCGTCGGCGACAATCTCGGCGTCGAATTGGAGCGCGGCGTCGTGCGGGCTTATGACGCGCGCACAGGCAAGCTGCTATGGAGTTGGGACCCGATTCCTAAGAACGCGAATGATCCGGCGCGCAAGACCTGGGATGGCGAAAGCGCCAATCGCACGGGCGCGGCGAACGCCTGGTCGATTATTTCAACGGATGCGGAGCTTGGTCTGGTCTTCGTCCCGACGAGCAGCCCCAGCCCCGATTTTTATGGCGGCGAACGCAAGGGCGACAACCGCTACGCGAATTCCGTTGTCGCCCTCCGAGCCGCGACCGGCGCGGTCGTTTGGCATTTTCAGGTCGTGCATCACGACCTGTGGGATTACGACGTGGCTTCGCAGCCGATGCTGATCAATCTGAAGCGCAATGGCCGCGAAGTTTCGGCGGTCGCGGTCGGCACGAAGATGGGAATGGTCTTCGTGCTGGATCGCCGCAACGGCAAACCGATCTTCCCCATCGAAGAGCGCCCCGTGCCGCAAACTACCGTGCCAGGAGAACAGACCTCGGCGACGCAGCCCTTCCCCACGGCGCCGCGCCCGCTCGTCCCGCATCGTCTCAAGCCGGAAGACGCGTGGGGGTTGACCGAGAAAGACCGCGACGCCTGCCGCGAGAAGATCGCATCGCTGCGCTCCGAAGGCATTTACACGCCGCCGAGCCTCGAAGGCACGGTCGCGGTTCCGGGCAATGGCGGTGGGATGAATTGGAGCGGTATGTCTTTCGACCCTGTTCGCCAA
>DASTMP010000027.1:0-27923 GCA_035714085.1 Blastocatellia bacterium | reverse complement strand
ACCGGCCAGATAGTGTTCGCCGCCAAATGGCTGGCCGAAGGGCGAGTGAGTTTTTACGACGACCGGCGGTTGAATCTTGAAAAGTAAACGCCCGCCGCAAAACTTCGATGAATATCCGGCGAATGCGCGGCTTGCCTTAGCCTGTCCAATCGCGTACAGTTACGGCCTTGCTCCCGTAGCTCAGAGGATAGAGCATCTGCCTTCAAGTATAGGAGCCTGCGCGGAGAATAGTAATCCACGCAGTGGAGGGCGCTGTATCGGTGAAACTCTAAAGGGGCTTTCTCGCTCCCATGACAACACCGAGGAAACCCCGATCACGTCGGGGGATCCGTAGAGGCCATATGCGCCCAGGCTGAAACGCCTAAGATATGGTCCAGACCACAACTCGATATGAGGCCAGGGAAACCTGGAGTGGTAGGCTAAGCAGAGGGTCGCAGGTTCGAGTCCTGCCGGGAGTATCGTAGAGATCGTAGAGATCGTAGAGATGGATGGCGCCGGGCATCGCAATGATGCCCGTTCTGCTTTAACGCCCCTTCAATCAGCAAAAGCTAAAACACGAACAACGAACTGAAGATATTTGATGCGATTCATCATTCACGGAGCGGGATCCATAGGCAGCCTCATCGGCGGACGCCTGGCCGAAAGCGGCGCGGAAGTGATTCTGATCGCCAGACACGCTCACGCCGCCGCGATTGATCGCGGCGGGCTTCTTATCCAGTCGCGGGAAGGCGATCGTGTGGTCAAAAGTCTCGGCGCGGTCACTCATCCTCGCGACGTCGCTCCGAAAGACGGCGACGTAATCATCCTAACCGTCAAATCTTCGCAGACCGCCTCCTCGGTTCAGGCGCTGCGCGAAGCTTTCCCGGAAGAAACTCCTGTCGTTTGCATGCAGAACGGCGTGCGCAACGAAGAGATGGCCGCAGGGAGATTCCTGCGCGTTTACGGCGGAATGCTCGGAATCAGCGCGACCTTCCTGGAACCCGGCAAAATCGCGCACACTCGCGGCGGACTGCTTTCAATCAGCAATTACCCGCTGGGATGCGACGACACCGGGTTTCAAATCGCCGCATGTTTTGAAAAGGCCGGCTTCAAGGCGACGACCCATGAATCGATCATGGCCGTCAAGTGGAGCAAGCTGATTCTGAATCTGAATAACGCCACGTTCGCCATTATTGATAAACACCTCCAACTCGGCATGGTCACGCCCGCGATCAGCAATTTTATGGCTGACGTTCAGGAAGAAGGACTGCGCGCGCTCAATGTGGCGGGCATTTCACTCGAAGACTCGAAAAATCCCATCGATCTGAAGAGACAATTGGCCGAATTGCGGAGCGTGGTCGAAGACCCGGAAAAGATCCGCGCGGAGGCCGATTCGCCGGCGGAGTTTCGCACCTATCCTTCGACGTGGATGGACTTGAAACTGAAGCGCGGCGAGACCGAAACCGGGTATTTCAACGGTGAGATCATTCTGCTCGGAGAGAAATATCACATCCCGACTCCTTACAATTCCACCCTGTTTAACATCGTCGAAACCATGGCGGTGAAGGGCGCTCAGCCTGGACTTTGCGACATCGAAGAGCTTGCCGATTTTGTTGAACGGAGACGGCGGAAACTCGAGGAGCAATAATTTTGCAAGTCCCGAGGTTTCGATATTGCGAGTGTGGAATCAGAAATTGGGAATGGTTTTGTCAACCAAGCCTCTCAGCGCTTCAAACAAATTTATTTCATCGTCCGGCGCGACGGTTCGCAAATCCAGAACGACCCGATCTTCAACAATACGAACGATGACGGGCGGGCGGGCGCCACGCAGTTTCTTTTCGATCTCATCGGCGCTCATCAGCCGGGTGGCGACGCCGATCAAAGTCGTCGGCAATTGCGTCTCGGGCGCCGAGCCGCCTCCCACCACTGAATGGCCATCCAGCAGGTTCAAGTTCAAAGCGCGGATTGAGCGGGCGCGACGGACGAACGCGCGGGCGCGACGCGTGATAGTCTCTTTGGTCGCATGAAGCGCGGCGAGAACCGGCGTCTCTTCAATCGCGCGCCCGCTCAGGTAAGAATCCACGGTCGCTTCGAGCGCCGCGTAGGTCAATTTGTCGACGCGCAGCGCCCGCATCAGCGGATTAGATTTGATGCGTTTGATCGCCTCAGCTTCGCCCAGAATGATTCCGGCCTGCGGGCCTCCCAATAGTTTGTCGCCGCTGAAACTGACAACCGAGCATCCTGCCCTGATCGAATGCGCGATTGTCGGCTCGTCGCGCACGCCGATCGGGGTGAGATCGACCAGACAACCGCTCCCCAGGTCTTCGAACAGCGGCAGATCGCGCTCGCGGGCGAGACCGGCGAGGTCTTCGAGGGCCGGCTTCTCGGTGAAACCGATGACGCGGTAATTCGACGGGTGCGCGCGCAGGATGACGCGAGTATTTTCATTGACGGCTTTTTCGTAATCGCCGAGGCGCGTGCGGTTGGTCGTCCCGACTTCGCGGATGCGCGCGCCCGATTTCGCGATCACGTCGGGGATGCGGAACGAGCCGCCGATTTCTATCAGTTCGCCGCGCGAGATCAGGACCTCGCCGCCTTCGGCCAGCGTGTTGAGTGTGATCAACACCGCCGCCGCGCAGTTGTTGACCACGGCGGCGGCCTGGCAGCCGGTCAGTTCACGCAGCATCGCCTCAAGTCCCGACCCGCGCTTTCCGCGCCGTCCCGTCTCCAGATCGTATTCCAGGTTGCAGTAACCCGCGGCTTCGTTGACGGCTTCGAGCGCGCGACGGCTCAACGGCGCGCGGCCGAGATTCGTGTGCAGCGCGACGCCGGTCGCGTTGATCACGCGTTGTGTGCGCGACCGCCGCCTTAGATCGAATCTCGCGTTCAAACGGCTCTCGATCTCTGCGGCAATCTCATCGGAATCGGGCGCCGCCGTCGCGGCGCCGTTGGCGCTGACGATCTCGCGCCTGAACTCGGCGAGGACTTCGCGCAAACGATCGCGCACCGCGTCGCGCCCGGCCGTCGAGATCAGATCCCGCAAACCGTCGCGGCGCAGCAACCGGTCAATTGAAGGCAGATGTCGTAAAACGTTTTCAGCCATATCGGCAATATTATTTGTACTCGGCCAACACTTCCGAAACCGCCTCCAGCGCTCGGTCGTGAATCGTCCCGTTCGAGGCCACGACGCCGCGCAGGTTGTGAATTTCGGCCCTGTTGTATCTCAGAGTTTCGCCGTCACAATCGGTAACCATGCCGCCGGCCTCGCGCAGGATGGCTTCCGGAGCGCAGGTGTCCCATTGGCTGGTGCGCGAGCTGGTGTTGACATACAAATGCGCGCGGCCTTCGGCGATCAGGCCGAATTTCAACCCCACGCTGCCGGATTGAATGTGTTTTGACACGCCCAGCTTTTCGCCGACGCCGTGAACTTTCCGGCTCGGGTGCGAACGGCTCATCGCCATGACCATCCGCGAAGAATCGCCGACGGGCGAGACGCGCAATCGTTTTGTCGACCATTTCTCCTCGACGAAGGCGCCTGCGCCCGGCGCGGCGTAATACATCCGGTCCGCGGTCGGATTGTAAACCACGCCGAGTTTCGCTTCGCCTTCGATCGACAGGCCGATCATCACTGCGAATTCGCCTATGCGTTCGATAAATTGTTTGGTGCCGTCCATCGGATCGACCATCCAGACGCGGTCTTTTTCCAAACGCGCCAGGTCATCAGGGAGCTCTTCGGAGAGCACTGCGTCGCCGGGGAAGTGGCGGCTCAATTCACGCGCCAGCATTTCATTTGCGGCTTGATCCGCCGCGGTCACCGGATCGTCGCGCCCTTTCCATTGCACCTTCGTATCTTTCCCGTAAAACTCGAGTAGGATGCGCCCCGCCTCCCGCGCTAACTCCCTGGCGACCTCCAACTCTTTTTCCATAAATTTCCTTTCTTTCGTTCGATTTGAGACCTAGCTTACACTAAAATTGACAACCCCGCCGCCGATTTCTATACTCGCGCCGTCCTTAAAACGGCGTGTGTCAATTCGATGACCGACATGCGAGCGATGAAAATTTACGACGTAACAGTTGCAATCTCGAACGACCTTCCTGTCTATCCCGGCGATCCTCCGATTCATATCGAACGAACACAATCGCTCGAAAAGGGCGACATCGCGCGCGTCTCGCGTCTCAGCTTCAGCACTCATATCGGCACGCACATCGATCCGCCTTATCATTTTATGAGAGACGGCGTCACGCTCGACCGGGCGCCGCTAGAAGTCTTCATTGGCCCGGCTCGCGTCCTTGACGCAGGCGACGTCGCTTCGATTGACGCCGCATTGCTTTCGACTTTCGATCTCGAAGGCGCGTCGCGCGTGCTCTTCAAGACGCGCAACTCGCGGTTCTGGAGTCAGACGAACGAGTTTCAAAAAGATTTCGTCTACCTGGAAACCGACGCCGCCGAAGCGCTGGTCGCGCGCGGCGTGAAGCTGGTCGGAATTGATTACCTCTCCATCGAGAAGTTCGGGTTCGACAAACCGACCACTCACTGGACGCTGCTCGGCAATAACGTCTACATCGTTGAAGGATTGGACCTGAGTGAAATCAAGCCCGGCGATTATGAGTTGATCTGCCTGCCGCTGAAAATCAAGGACGGCGACGGCGGCCCGGCGCGAGTTGTATTGCGGGAATTGAATTGAGCCGCATTGTTCACTTTATTCATCAACTAGAGGGAAAAACTAACGAGGGGATCATCATGCCTAATCATCTCGACTCACACATCAAGACCTGGAATCGCATTCACGAACAGACGAAAAGGATCATAGCCGCCGCGCCGAACGACAAATACGGCTGGAAACCATGCGAATCGGCGATGTCGCTCGGCGAGTTGGTGAACCATCCCTGGATTTCCGAATGGGGGCTGATCGAAGCCGCGCTGACCGGTTCATTTCCTAAAGAGTGGCCGGCGCCGCTTACCGACACGGCCAAGGTCCTCGCAGCCTTTGACAAAGCGCACGAAGAAGCAGTGGCCAAAGTTACAGCGCTTACGCCGGAGCAACTTGCCGAAGACGTTGCGCCTTTCGGCCCTGATCGCCCGTTGACGCGGATGGCCACACTGAAAGCGACTCTTGAACACGAAATCCACCACCGCGGCCAGATATACACCTATTTGCGCATCGCTGGCTGCGAAATTCCGCCACTATTTTCGGTGGAAACCATTCAAGAATTCGATGACGGCCGTTGAGTTAACAAAGAGCGCGCCGCAACAATTCAATCGAGGTTCAAAAGAGGTTAGTGGAACGAAAGGATAGAAAGCCAATCGCAAACGTCGTCAAAGGCCGGCCTCAAGACGAGCCGAGTTTCCGCGAGCGCGTCTACCAACTCGTCCTGCGTATTCCCGCCGGACGGGTGATGAGCTACGGACAGGTCGCGCGTGCGCTCGGCGCGGGCTATGACGCGCGAGCCATCGGCAACGTCATGCACGCGACGCCTGACGACGGCCGCCACATCCCCTGGCACCGCGTGATTAACGCCCAGGGCGGGTGTTCAACCGCCGGGTTCACCGTGCCGCCCGATCTGCAACAGCGGCTGCTCGAAGCCGAAGGCATTGTCTTCAATGAAAAAGGCCGTTGCCAGATCGAGAAATATTTGTGGGCGCCGCCGGAGTATGAAGAAGAGGCAAAGAGGGGAAATGAAAATCAGGGCGACCTGTTTTCGTAGCCATCACTGAGTATTCGGTCAAACGCCGGATGACAATTCATATGAATCGCATATCGGTTGTCGGGACAAGCGGATCGGGCAAGACCACGTTTGGAGGACTTGAAAAGATGGATAACCAGAGCGAAAGACAAGCGCCTTATCCCGTCGCGCCGCCGCGTTATTCAGTCGCGCATCATATGGTCACAACAGCGTTTGAATTGCCAGGCTTCCGCCTCGTGCGCAACCTCGGCGTCGTGCGCGGAATCACGGTGCGTTCGCGCTCGGTCTTCGGCACGATCGGCGGAAGCCTGCAAACATTGGTCGGCGGCAACATCACTCTCTTCACGCAGCTTTGCGAGAAGGCGCGAGGCGAGGCTTTTGAAATCATGATCCAGCACGCTTCCGAGATCGGGGCGAACGCCATCATCGGCGCTCGCTACG
The DNA here is from genome assembly GCA_035714085.1 of Blastocatellia bacterium. Classification (GTDB taxonomy): domain Bacteria; phylum Acidobacteriota; class Blastocatellia; order RBC074; family RBC074; genus JAJVID01. The sequence goes on along the minus strand of DASTMP010000027.1, from coordinate 21,818 downwards.
ACGCCAACGAGGTGATGAGCGGCGTGACCGAAGTGCTGGCTTACGGAACAGCGGTGGTCGTCGAGCCGGTTGAAGGCGCTCCTTACCGGGGTTAGTAAGCGTTTCCAGGAGGCGCAGCATTGAAAAAACTGATCTTGGCAATTCCGCGCCGCTCCGCGCCGGTCGCCTGTTTCATCATCCTCCTGCTCGCGCAAAATCAAGACCTGTCGGCGCAGCGCTCGAAGCGGAAAGACAAAAAGCGCGTATACACAATCGACCTTTCGCAGAGCCGGGTCATTGCGACGCTCACGCAGGAAGGGTTCATCGCCAGGCGATACCCGACTCATCGCGTCGAAGTCAAAAACTTCGGCGGCAAGATCGAGGTATCCGAGAGAGACGAGACTCAGATAGCCGTCGAGGTCGAGGCCGAAACAAAATCGCTCACCAACGTTGACGAAGGCATGACCGATTTCGAGCGCAGGGAGTTTCATAACGTCTTGAACAACCTGGTTCTCGAATCCGACAAATTCCCCAAGATCAATTTCGTCTCCGCTTCGGTCAGCGACGCGCGCAAATCCGGCGAGACGCGAACATTTACGCTCAACGGCGATCTCACGATGCGCGACGCGACGAAGCGCGTCTCCTTTCCGGTCGCCGTCACAATCGCCAAAGATCGGCTCCGCGCGACCGGCGAGGCCGCATTGAAGCAGAGCGATTTCGGAATAAAGCCGTATTCGGGCAAGCTGGGATTGATCAAGATCGGCGATGATGTGAAGATCGAATTTGAGATCGTGGCGAAATCGCCATAGCTCTATGGAGGCAATGATGAAGACACGATGCTTATTTCCATTGCTGTTATTAACCGTCTTCGCGTTCGGGCAATCGCGGGCGCGAACTTACACGATCGTCCCGTCTGAGAGCAGTTTCTGGGTCTCCGTGGGAAAGGCGGGTTTTTTCAGCGCTCTCGCGCACGACCACGAGATCGGCGTGAAATCGTTCAACGGTCGCGTCGTCGTTCCCGAAGCCGGGGCCAGCGGCGGATCGCTGGAAATGGAAGTTGACGCGCCATCCCTGATGGTGCTGGATAAAAAGCCTAGCGAAGAAGATAAAAAGAAGATTTTCGATTCGATGCACAACGAAGTGCTCCAATCGGCGAAGTATCAAAAGATCACATTTAAATCGATCTCGGTCAGCGACGTGAAGCAGACAGGCAATGACGCGTACAGCTTCGTCGTCAACGGCGACCTGACATTGCGCGGAGTGACGAAGCGAATCGCGGTCCCGGTCGCTGCGACCATCACTCCTCAACAACTTCGCGGCGCCGGTAAATACACGCTCAAACAGACCGATTTCGGCATCAAGCCCTATTCGGCGGCTGGCGGTACGGTAAAAGTGAAGGATGAGGTTGTGGTGAATTTTAATATTGTGGCGAAATCGTAGCGAAAGCTTTTTAGACAGGATTTTCAGGATTTTTCAGGATTGTTCCCAGGATTGATGGATAGTATGGATGACAATGCTATTACCGAAATCATCATCGGATGCGCATTCGAAGCGCATAACAAACTTGGATCAGGCTTCCTGGAGAAAGTATACGAGAATGCCCTCTGTATAGAGTTGAGAAAGAAGGGGCTGAAAGTTAAGCAGCAAGAGCAGATCAAGGTTTGGTACGAGGGCCAAGTCGTCGGCCATTACTCCGCCGATCTCTGGGTTGAAGATCGGATTATCGTCGAATTGAAAGCAGTTCAATCTCTAACTAAAGAACACGAACTGCAAGTAGTCAACTACCTTACAGCAACCGGGGTTGATACAGGGTTACTCATCAACTTTGGCTCTTCCGTTCAAGTCAAGCGAAAATATCGGAAATACAAATCTGCTCAACCTGGTAAGTCAATCCTGAAAAATCCAGTAAATCCTGTCTAAACCCTTTGGAGGAGATAATGGCTCAACGACTAAGCGTCGAACAGCGGCAGAAAATCGAAGTTCACAGCCCCGCGACGCTCGAAAAAATCGGCGAGGTCGAGGTGGATTCACCGCTCGATGTGCGCGCCGCCGTTCATCGCGCCCGCGAAGCCTTTCGCGTGTGGAGCGTGATGGATTTCAAGCGCCGCGCGAAGGTTCTGCTCTCTGCCCGCGACCATCTTATTGCCCATAGCGAAGAGTTGATCGAATTGATCTGCCAGGAGAACGGCAAGCCGAGGCTCGAAGCCCTGGTCGAGATCACTTATGTCTGTGACTCGCTGACATTTTATTCAAAACAGGCGCGCCGCTTTTTGAAGCCGCATCGGGTCACGCCGCACCTGCTGCGTAACAAAAAGGTGACAGTGCATTACCAGCCGCGCGGGGTCATCGGGATGATCACGCCGTGGAATTTTCCGCTGATCCTGACCATCGGCGAAGCGGTTTCGGCATTGGCCGCGGGCAACGCCGTCGTGATCAAACCGTCGGAATTGACCCCGCTGATCGCGATGCGCGGAGCTGAAATTCTGCGCGAAGCGTTCATGGCGGCCGGCGCGCCGCCAATGCTGCCAGCGCTTAGGGATATTTTGCAGGTCGTCAACGGCTACGGCGAGACGGGAACCGCGCTGGTAGACGAAGCCGATATGATCGCGTTCACAGGCAGCGCGCGCACCGGCAAGATCATCGCCGAACGCGCGGCGAAGCGCCTGGTTCCGGTGAGCCTCGAACTCGGCGGCAAAGACCCGATGATCGTTTTGCGCGACGCCGACATCGAGCGCGCGGCCAATGCGGCTGTCTGGGGCGCGTTCACCAATTCGGGCCAGGTCTGCATCTCGGTGGAGCGCGTTTACGTCGAAGACGCCGTAGCGGATGAGTTCACGCGCCGCGTCGTCGAAAAGACCCGCGCGCTGCGCCAGGGCGCCGACGTGAGCGAAACCGAGGAGCGCGTCGACGTCGGCGCGATGACTTTTCCGAAGCAGGTCGAGATCGTCGAAGACCACATCAACGACGCGAAAGCGCGCGGCGCGCGAATTCTCACCGGGGGCCGCCGCAATCCGGCTCTTCCGGGTCGTTACTTCGAGCCGACGGTTCTCTCGAACGTCGACCACTCGATGAAGATCATGACCGAAGAGACTTTCGGCCCCACGCTGCCGATTATGCGAGTGAGGGACGAAGATGAGGCCCTGCGCCTGGCGAATGATTCTCGATACGGGCTGAACGCCAGCGTCTTCTCGCGCGACAAGGCCAGGGGCGAAAAGATCGCCGCACGGGTCGAGGCGGGCGTCACCTGCGTCAATGACGTGATTGCCGGGTTCGCTGTCACCGACGCGCCTTCGGGCGGATTGAAAGAGAGCGGCATCGGCAAGCGCCACGGCGTGGAAGGCATCCGCCGCTTCTGCCATCAACAGGTCATCGTCACGGATCGCTTCGGCCTGAAGCGCGACCCGTTCTGGTACCCTTATAATGCAAAGACCGAGCGGTTGATGTTACGATTGCTCGGCGCGATGTTTTCGACTCGTCCCGTCGCAAAGCTGAAAGCGATTCTGGGCAAATAACATGAGGACGGATGTTCACGCACATTACCCGATCAATCGTCTTTATTTCTCTCGCTCTGGCCGCAATAGCGGCGCTCGAAATCGTCCGCGCGAGACAGGGGCAATCATCGCGCGACATTTTGACTCGCGCCGTCACTCCGGCTGATCATCGCATCGCATACGGCCCGAATGAATTTCAATTCGGCGAACTGCGACTGCCCAAGGGCGCGGGGCCGCATCCCGTCGCCATTGTCATTCATGGCGGGTGCTGGATGTCGGAGTACGGCCTTTCGTACATGGGCCATCTGAGCGCGGCGCTCGCTGAGGACGGCGTCGCGACTTGGAGCGTCGAATACCGCCGAGTCGGCAATCAGGGCGGGGGATGGCCGGGCACTTTTGAAGACGTGGCGCTCGCCGCCGATCATCTACGAAAGATCGCGAAGACCTATTCGCTCGACCTCAATCGGGTGATCGCCGTGGGCCATTCGGCGGGCGGCCATCTGGCGCTGTGGCTCGCGGCGCGAAAGATTTTGCCGAAAGACAGCCCCGCCTATTCGCCCGATCCCTTGCCTTTGCGCGGCGTGGTGTCGCTTGCGGGCGTCACTGATCTGCGGCGAGCCGGCACAGCCTGTGACGCGAATGTCCCGCAGTTGATGGGCGGATCGGCCAATGATAAAACCGCGGTTTACAGTCAGGCGTCGCCGATCGAACTGCTGCCGCTGGGAGTTCCCTCCGCGATTGTGCAGGGCTCGAGCGACAACATCATCCCGCTCGAGATGGCGAAGGAGTACGCCGACGCCGCGAAGAAGAAGGGCGATGACGCAAAACTGGTCGTGATCGAAAAGGCGGGACATTTTGAAGTTATCGACCCGAAATCTTTCGCCTGGGAAGCGGTGAGAAATGAAGTGATGGCGTTGTTGAAAATGAGCGGTTCAACTAAGAGTAAATAGTATTTCAATCTCAAGTCTCGATCTCAAATCTCAGAGTTGAAAACCAGGATTTGAGATTTACCAGTCGAACTCAAATCTCGAATTCGTGATTGCTTAAGGAAATATCCAATTGCACCTCAAACCGACAGGAATACTCCCCCCTATGACGAATGGAAAATTAGATGGCCAAGCGCAACCTATACAGATCACAGAACCGGCGGACAACGGCAAATTGATCGTGTTGACCGCTCCGCTCACTGAAACGATTGACCATGCCGGATATTTTATCCAGATGGGAATGGCTTCGATGCCGATCTGGATGGAGGGCATGATGACCAAAAAATACCCGCACTGGCGAAATGTCGAATACAACGCGGACGGCTCTGCGCGCTACATGCCGGCGGGCGTGCGCCTGGTCGAGGCGTCGTTGCTGCGAGAATTCCGGCCGGATGACATCGTCTGCTGTTATCCCGACGACCTGGACAAATTCATCGGCCCCGACACACGCGTCGTGGCAGTCTCGACGCACAACCCGCTCGGCGTGACCTTCGCCGCGGGCGTCTACACTTCTATCTTCGGCACATCGAAGATGCCGATCAATTCGCATTACGCGCGGTTGATGTTCGCTAAAATCAAAGACAGCCCTTACCGCCGGAACTTCAAAGTCATCGTCGGCGGCTCCGGCGGATGGCAGATCACGCAGACCAATTCGTTCGATGAACTCGGCGTTGATTGCGTGGTCGAAGGCCGCAGCGAATCGGAGGACACGATGTCGATCTTCCGCAAGGCGATCAACGGCGAAGAACTGCCGCGCGAGATCGAGGTCGGGCATCCTAAAGAGCGTGAGGCGCTGCTCGTGCCCGACAAACGCACCACTTTCGGCGTGGTCGAAATGACCACCGGCTGCGGCCGCCGCTGCAAATTCTGCGTGCCCGACCTGAACCCGCAGATAGATTTTCCGAAAGAGAAGATCATGGCGGCCGTGCGCGCCAACGTGCGCGACGGCAATAAGCAGATCAGCCTGGCCACCGAAGACATGTTCATCTGGGGGCAGGTCCACACCGAAACGCCGTTCTACTTCCCGAACCGTGAGGCGCTGCTCGACCTTTATTCGTCAGTGATCAACACGCCCGGCGTCGAGCAGCACGTCTTGAGCCACGCCACCATCGCGCCCGCCGTGGTTGACCCTGTCATGATCGAAAAGATGTCGGAGATGCTGCTGCCGAAAAGTCCGATTCATTTGCCATACCTGAGCAATCATCCGCAGAAGAAGGCGCTCTCGCCGTTGATTGGTTTAGAGACTGGTTCGGTGCGGATGGCGAAGAAGATCATGCCGAGCAAAGGCATTCCGTTTTCTATTGAAGATTGGCCGAGCGTCGTGCTCGAAGGGCTGCGAATATTGAACGAGAACAACTGGTTCCCGGTGATGACGCTGATCGTCGGCAGCCCCGAAGAGTCTGACGAAGACGTGATGGCCACGCTCGACCTGATTTACGAACTGGAGCGGCGCGGCTTGTTCGCCTTCCTCGTTCCCTCAATCTTCACGCCGCTGCACGACACGCGGATGGAGAAGGAGAAAGGAGTCGCCGAAACGCGCCAGCTCACTACTCTGCAATGGCAGTTGATGATGAAATGCTGGAAGCTGAATTTACGCCCCGGCCTGTACAGTTGGTGGGGGCCGATCGCCTGGCGCGCGGGCGCGTTGGCGCTGTGGGCATGGAAGTTACGCAAGCTCAATGGGCCTAACTTCACCTGGCCGCTATTTATGTTCGCCTCAGCTTTGCCGGAAGAAACGATGGCGAGTATGGGCAAGATTTATTTTGGTAAACCGCTCAAGACGAAGACGCGCAAAGAACTGCTCGCGGCGATCCGACCGAATCAATGGCAGTATCTGCGCGAAGATTGCGGCGACCTGCCGGACGGATGGAAACCGCAGAAGCCGCTCAGCGTTTTGAAGGCGGAAGTCATTGCGGCTGATTAACGGCTCAACTTTGTGGTAAGCTAGAGGCTTCAAAATCAACGACCATTTAGGACAGGAGACGGATTATAAGAATGCTCGATGCGATTGCCATTCAGGAATTGCGGGAAAAATACGAAGGCCTGAAACCGCGTGTGGCCGAACTGCGGAGGTTTCTTTGACGTAGAAGCCAAGCGGACCGAGTTACAAAGACTGGAGACACAGGCCGCCGCGCCTGATTTCTGGAACGACCAGGAGAAGGCTCAGAAAATTTTGCAGCGGCGCGCGCGTCTGGAGCGCGCGATCAACACCGCCGAGGGCCAACGGCGTCTCGTTGACGACATCGCCGTGCTTTTTGAATTCGCCGCGGAAGATGACGCTTCGGCGCGCGAGCTGCGTGAATCGCTCAAACGCCTCGCGGAAGAGGTCGAGGAGAGCGAGACGCAAATGTTGCTCGGCGGCGAAAACGATTCGCTCAACGCCATTGTCGCGATCAACGCGGGGGCCGGCGGAACCGACGCGCAGGACTGGGCCGAGATGCTGCTGAGGATGTATCTGCGCTGGTGCGAGCGCCGCGATTTCAAGACCGAGATGTTCGACTATCAGGCCGGCGAAGAAGCCGGGATCAAATCGGCCAGCTTCCGCGTCGAAGGAGATTACGCTTACGGGCTGCTGGCGGGCGAGGTCGGAGTGCACCGGCTGGTCCGCATCTCGCCATTCAACGCCGGACAGAGCCGTGAAACCAGCTTCGCCTCGGTCTTTGTCACGCCCGAATTCGACGACGACATCGAAGTCGAAATTCTGGACAAAGACCTGCGCGTCGACACTTATCGCTCGACTGGCGCGGGCGGCCAACACATCAACACTACGGATTCGGCAGTGCGGATCACCCACCTTCCAACCGGTATCGTGGTGACCTGCCAGAATCAGAGGTCGCAGCACCAGAACCGCGACGTTGCGATGAAGGTCCTGCGATCGCGACTTTACGAGATGGAGTTGGCGAAGAAGCGCGCAGAGACCGATAAGCTTGCCGAATCGAAGCGCGACATCTCTTTCGGATCGCAGATTCGCAATTACGTGCTGCACCCTTACAAGCTGGTCAAGGATGTCCGCACGAAGCGCGAGACGGGCAACATCGATGCGGTGCTCGACGGCGAAATCGACGATTTCATCAAGGAGTATTTATTGTCGAAGAGAGAACTTGCCGTGGCTGGTTAGAAGCGCACAGCCAACTCAGTCCTCACCGTATGACATATAGCGTATGAAATATGTCATACGGGAATGGCATATGAAATATGGCCCGACGTAAGATCATAAACAAGCAAAACGCCAACGGACCGTGGAATGAGATCATCGGGTTGATTCTGATTGGAATCGGAATCGTGATTTTGCTTGCCTTGATAAGCTATGACTCCAGCGATCCGTCATGGAATTCGGTGGGCGGGAATACTCGCGCGCGTAACTGGGTAGGGCCGATGGGCGCCAATGTGGCCAATGCGCTCTATCAGACTTTCGGGATCGCCGCGCTGATAGTGCCTCTGATGTTGTTTATCATCGGGCGCTGGCAATGGGACGATGACGAATCGGAGGTTTCAAAGCCGAAGATTCTGGGACTTTTTCTGATGATCGTCGCCTTCACCGGATGGGTCACCATGTTCGGTCCTGAAAAACCCGGCTCGTTTTATTGGGGCGGGTTCGTCGGTCAGTTTTTGATGTATGATGGGAAGATTTTCGGGCTTCCAATCGGAATGGCGCGGCTTCTGGGGAATCTTGGGGCGTTCGTGGGGCTGGTCATTCTCTTCACCGCGGGGCTGCTCCTAGGGACTGATTATACGTTGATCGGTCTGATCGATAAGTGGTCCCGATCTCGTCCCGACGGGGCGGTGGCGGAGTGGGCCAACCGATTGCGCCTATGGAGGCAGGCGCGCAATCCGGAACCGGTCGATGTGGTGCAGCCTAGACACGTTTACGCTAAATTCGACCAACGCAAACGGGCGAATCGGCAAGGGGTTCCGATCGGCGGGATGAGGATGACGGTGCGTCCGGGAGTCCCCGCCGGGCGAAACCCAAGCCAGTCCACAATTCAATCGAGGAAGGAACTCGACAGCGACGTTGGCGATCATCTCGAAGAGGTCGGGGTAGTCGCGGCGGCTGAGGAGCCGGATCAGTTCGCCGAATCGGCTCAAGCCAACTACGACGGTCTCCATGCGGCGGCGCGCATTCCGCCCTCCCCTGTCAAGAGGCAGCGCCTTTCCAAGAGCGGCAATGAGGATGAGTCGGATCAGATAGACGAACCGAGCGATCCGGTCGAGAGCGCCTTCGACCTGGACGAATCATCCTCTCAGCGGACGGTGGAGGATATGATGGCGACGGCTTCGGTCAAACGAGTTGAAACAGTCGAAGCCCCTGTTGAGAAGGGAGAGAAGGGCGGTAAATCGAAGATCGGGCGGCTGGTCAAAAACATATCGCGCGCACTGTCCAATTACAAACTGCCTTCGACGGAGATGTTGACTCCGCCAGCGCCGCGTTCCGAGATGGCCGAGACGGAGTTGATGGAGCGCGCGAGGCAGTTGGCCGAGAAATGCGCCGAGTTCAACGTGTCGGGGCAGGTCAAACAGATCAGTCCGGGACCCGTCGTCACGACGTTCGAATTCAAACCGGATCCCGGCGTGAAATACAGCCGCATCACCAGCCTGGTCGATGACCTTTGCCTGGCGCTGAAAGCCGAATCGGTTCGCATCGACCGCATTCCCGGCAAATCCACAGTCGGCATCGAAGTCCCGAACTCCCATCGCGAGATGATCCGGTTGCGCGAGGTTTTGGAGTCGAAGAGGTTTCACGAATCAAAATCGAAACTGACGCTCGCCTTGGGGAAGACGATTGACGGGGCGAATTACGTGGCTGATCTGGCGAAGATGCCGCACTTGCTGATAGCCGGCGCGACGGGCGCGGGCAAATCAGTGGCGCTCAACACGATTCTCACCTCGCTGCTGTATAAGGCCACGCCCGAAGAGGTCAAATTAATTCTGATCGACCCGAAGCGGCTCGAACTCGGTTTGTACGGCGACATCCCGCACCTGCTCTCGCCGATCGTCACCGACCCGAAGCGCGCCAGCTACGCCTTGAAGTGGGCCGTCGCCGAGATGGAGAGCCGCTACAAGCGCCTCGCCTCGTTCGGCGTACGCAACATCGAACAGTACAACGCCGAGGTCGACCCTAAGTCAAAACGCGGCTCAGACTCGAATGACGACGAGGAGGCCAAAACGCTGCCGTATATCGTCGTGATTATCGACGAACTGGCCGACCTGATGATGGTCTCGGCTCGCGACGTCGAAGAGAGCATCACGCGCCTGGCTCAGATGGCCCGCGCCGTCGGGATACACCTGGTGCTGGCCACGCAACGGCCTTCCGTAGACGTGATCACCGGGTTGATCAAGGCCAATTTCCCATCGCGCATATCGTTCCGCGTCTCGTCGAAAGTGGATTCGCGCACGATCATTGACACTAATGGCGCCGAGCAGTTGCTCGGTCAGGGTGACATGCTCTTCCTGCCGCCGGGGACTTCCAGGCTGGTGCGAGTGCATGGCGCTTACATTGACGAGAAAGAGGTCAAACGCATCGCCGATTTCGTCCGCTCGCAGGGAGCGCCAGCATACGACGAACAGATCGGATTGAGCGAGAAGGAGCTTCAAGGCGATGAGTTCGCCGAGATGAAAAAAGATGAGAAGTATGATGAAGCTGTTCGTATAGTCATTGAGATGGGACGCGCCTCCACTTCGGTCTTGCAACGGAGGTTACGAATTGGTTATGGCCGCGCCGCTTCGATCATTGATATGATGGAGCGTGAAGGGATTGTCGGTCCAGAAGACGGCAGCAAACCGCGACAGGTTTTAGTCAAAGCCGACTTTTTGGAACGGCTCGATCAAATGCGTGAGGAAGGCGATTTGTGATCTCGGTCGTTCATCGGGTGTGGCAGTAGCCCTATTGTAAGGTTTGTCGTTACCAAAATTTCTGCGCGAGATGCCCGACGGCGTTTCCCCTACGCTCTTGTTACATTATTTACTCAAAGACCATTAACGCACGGTAGCAGCGCGGTTCATTATCCCGTCGCGTCAACGACGATTGAACCATCAAATGGAAGTATGATCTTGATGTATCATGCCTTCCTTTACGGTCAGGCTACCCGCCAGTCTGTGGAAAATCGAAAAGTTATTAAAATTCCTAGCATTTTCGAGGATTTCATTAAGGTTCGAAGGGTAAATGCTGAAACAATGGGGCTTATAAAGTTGTCGAAAATGTGTGCAAACTGCTATAAGTCACGATTTTAGAGAGATTTAAAGCGCAAATTCACAGTTTTTCCACAGAGTTTTCCACAAGAAATGTGGAAAACTCTTGAGGAAGAATTTCGGCCACGAATGATCAGAAGGCCATGAAACTGCAACTGGCATTGGACACACCGGATCTCACGCACGAACTGGAGTTGGCTGGAAGAGTGGCGAAGTATGTCGATCTGATCGAGGCGGGGACGCCGCTGCTCATCCGGGAAGGCATCCGGGCTGTGCGCGAGTTGCGCCGTCGCCACCGCGGGCGTCCTATTGTCGCTGACATCAAAGTGATTGACGCGGGTGAACCTATCGCCGAACTGGCTTTCGCCGCCGGCGCTACAATAGTCACGGTTCTCGGCAACGCCTCCGATGAGTTGATCGAACGTGTTGTGCGTTCCGCGCATCGTTACGACGGCCAGGTGATGGCCGACAGCTTGACGGTTCTAGATATCCCTGAACGCGCGCGCCGATTGCGGGAACTCGGCGTCACCTCGCTTTGTGTAAACCGCCGGGGATTCAAACGGGCGAAAGGACTCAGCCGCGAAGAACGAATCGATCAGATCGCGGAATTGATCGATGAGGTCGAGCTGCCGGTTTATCTCGCGGGCGGAATTGACGTGGCAGAACTCACTCTACTGCGCGAACTGCCGCTGGCTGGAGTGATTGTCGGCGCCGCAATCGCCAACGCTCCTTCTCCTATTGAAGCGGCGAAAAAGATGCGGGCCGTCCTTGATGGGAAATAGCCATAACTCCATACCTCTTCCTCATGCCGTTTTGGGGAAACTGTATGATTCTTATGCATCAGCGATGTACAAGTAGCCAGGATACGTCGCGTTGAGCAATGAAAACCCGCTCCCATGTTATATACGCCTTAAATCTTCCGTTTAAGGCCTGAAGTAGAAGAGGCGAATTTTTCGATCCCTCGCGAGAGAAGGTATACTTGCGCCCTTCTTTGGCGATTCTGGCAAGCAGTTTGAATATAAATACAAGGAGAAGTGAATCTATGTTTCGCTTACTACCAAAGGAAGACAAATATTTCGACATGTTCAATCGCATGGCGTCGCAAATGACAGAATGCGCGCTGTTGCTGCAGAAACTTTTTTCCGATTTCGATAAACGCGTCGCCTATGCCGACAAGATCAAAGATGTCGAGCACAATTGCGATCTGCTCACTCATGAGATTGTCAAGAAACTGAATCAGACTTTTATCACGCCGATTGACCGCGAAGACATTCACGCTCTGGCGAGCGGGCTGGATGACATTGTCGACGCGATCGAATACACCGCCAAGCGCGTCATTCTCTATCGCGTCGAGGAGCCAACCGAACATGCGCGCAAGATGGTCGATGTGCTGGTGCGGATCGTGGCCAGTCTGGAGAACGCCGTCATGTCGCTCGAAAGTAATGGCGAGCAGGTGTTGAAGGAATGCGTCACTATTCACGGTCTGGAGAACGAGGGCGACACTTATCATCACGAGGCCATTGATGAACTCTTCGCCGAAGAAACCAACCCCATCACCCTCCTGAAAATGAAAGAACTGTACGCGAAGATGGAGCGCACCATAGACAAGTGCGAGGACGTCTCGAACATCCTTGAAGCGATAGTTCTCAAGAACGCGTAACCGGAACTAGAGTGTCCCACCCCCAGAGGTCTTCATGAATTCAACGTACGCGATAATCGCGATAATCGTCGCTGTGGCCCTGATTTTTGATTTCACCAACGGATTCCACGACGCAGCCAATTCCATAGCCACCGTTGTCTCCACACGCGTGCTCTCTCCGGTGCGGGCGGTGATCTTGGCGGCTTTCTTTAATTTCGTTGCGTTCTTTCTGACCACGCACGCCGTCGCCAATACCGTTTATAAAGGCCTTGTAGATCCGAAACTGGTAAACGAATGGGTCGTGCTCGCCGGGCTGATCGGGGCAGTGGCCTGGAATCTAATCACATGGTATCTGGGATTGCCGACCAGTTCTTCTCATGCGTTGATCGGCGGGTATGCCGGGGCTGCGATATCGAACGCCGGGCTTCAAGCGCTGGTCTTCGACGCTAAATGGCCGAGGGGATGGCTTGGCACGGTCTCATTCATCGTCATCTCGCCGGCCGTCGGGCTGGCCGCCGGGTTGTTCCTGATGACTGCGGTCTTCTGGCTTTTCCGCCGCGTCGCGCCGTCGCGTGTGGATAAATACTTCCGCTTCATGCAATTGATCTCATCGTCGGCCTTCAGCTTCTCGCACGGCACGAATGACGCTCAGAAAACGATGGGCATCATTATGGCCGCGCTGGTCGCCGGCAGACTTATTGACCCTAAGGCCGACATCCCTTACTGGGTCGGGCTGGCCGCCTTTTCTGCCATCGGGCTGGGGACGATGTCGGGTGGATGGAGGATCGTGAAGACGATGGGGTCGAAAATCACCAAGCTCAAACCAGTCGGCGGGTTTTGCGCGGAGACCGGCGGCGCGGGAGCGGTCTTGCTGGCCAGCCATTTCGGCATACCGGTTTCAACCACTCATACGATTACCGGCGCCATAGTTGGTGTCGGCTCGACACGGCGACTGTCCGCCGTCCGTTGGGGCGTCGCCGGGCGCATTGTCTGGGCCTGGCTGGTTACAATCCCTGCCGCCGGATTGATCGCGGCGGTCGCTTATTACATATCAAGGCTCGTTCATTGACTGCAGTCACACTTGTTCCTGCGTGTCGATTTCGTCTTCCTCCGGCGAATCCTCGGATGATCCTTTGCCGCGTCCGGGGCGCTTGATGCCGAACTTGTCCAGCCGGTATTGCATGGTGCGGAACGACAATCCCAGCAGCCTCGCCGCGCGAGTGATATTCCATCCGGTCTGTTCCATCGCCTGGATCAGCAGCGAGCGTTCGAGTTCCTCAAACGAGATGCCTTCGGGCGGGAGTTTGAATCCGCCTGCGCCTTCCGATTGCGCGCTCGCGCGGATTTCGACGGGCAGGTCTTCGGCGGTGATCTCATCGCCTTCGGCCAACAGCAGCGCGCGCTCGATGGCCGATTCGAGTTGGCGCACGTTCCCGGGCCATGCGTAATTCATGATCAGGCTCTTCGCGTCGGCCGAAATTTTCATTTGGCGCGAGGGCGTTCCGTGCTTGGCCAGAAAATAGTTCATTAGAACCTGAATATCGTCGCGGCGGTTTCGCAGTGGCGGCACGCTGATCGGGATCACGTTCAAGCGATAATAGAGGTCTTCGCGGAAGCGCCCATCTTTTACCATCGCTTCGAGGTCGCGGTTGGTGGCGCCGAGCACGCGCACGTCTACCTTGATCGGGCGTGTGCCGCCGACGCGCGTGACCTCTCTCTCCTGCAATGCGCGCAGGAGTTTGGCCTGCATGCTCGGGCTGACTTCGCCTATCTCGTCCAGGAAGAGCGTGCCTTTGTCGGCAATCTCAAACAGACCTTTCTTCTCGGCGTGCGCGCCGGTGAACGAGCCTTTCTCGTGGCCGAAGAGCTCCGATTCGAGCAGGTTTTCGTTGATCGCGGCGCAGTTGACGGCCTGGAACCTTTCGTTGGCGCGGGGGCTGGCTTTGTGAATCGCGCGTGCGATGCGTTCTTTGCCTGTGCCCGATTCGCCGCGGATCAGCACCGTCGAATTGGACGGCGCGACTTTGACGATCATCTTCTTGACTCGCTCCATCGCCTCCGAAACGCCGATGATCTCTTCGTCCACGGCGCGCATCTGCGCCATCGCTTTGGCGACCGCCTCGATCAGTTTCGCTCGGTCTACTGGTTTTTCGAGGTAATCGAACGCGCCTCCGCGCAACGCCTCTTTGACGGTGTTGATCGAACCGTGCGCGGTCATCAGGATCACGGGAGTGGAGCTGTCGAGCTGTGACAACTCGTTGAGCAGTTGAATCCCGTCCATCCCGGCCATCTTGAGGTCGGTCAATACGAGGTCGAAATTTTCGTGTTTGAACGCGCGCAGCGCCTCCTGGCCGGAGCTCGCGATCTTCACTTCGTAAAGCGGATCGCCCTGTTCGTCGCGCTCGCCAGAAAGGATCAATTGCAGAATGTCGCGTTGATTCTTTTCGTCATCAACGACGAGAATTTGTTTTGCAGACATAATTTCCTCAGGAAAGTCCCGGGAGCTGAATCAAGACACAAGGCATTCAGACAGGATTTACAGGATTTTTCAGGATGGAAAGACCTCGGATCGTTATCTCGATTGCAAATCCTGATCAATCCTGTAAATCCTGTCCACTTCTTCCGTCCTAACGCCGCCTGTTTTGATTTGGCGTGCGCTCCCTCTTTTCAGTTCAGCGGATACATCTACGGTTCACGTAGCAAAGTGACTGTAAAGGTCGTGCCCCGGCCCAGAAGGCTTTCGACGTTGATCTTACCGCCGTGTTCTTCGATGATTTTTTTGGTCAGTGGCAAGCCCAGTCCGATGCCGGTCTCTTTGGTCGAATAGTAAGGCTCGAAAATCTGAGCCAGGTCTTCCGACATAATGCCCACGCCGGTATCGGCGAATTTGATTTCGAGAAAGCCGTTGTCGGGCCGCAGCGAGATGTTCAACTCGCCCCCGCCCGGCATCGCCTGAATCGCGTTGATCATCAGATTCGAGAAACATGTTTTGATCAGTTCGGCGTCCCCCTGAAGTTTCGAGTCGCCGGCGCCGTCCTGCTTTATATTCACCGTCACCGCATGCTGTTCGGCATGGGTGTTGACCAGATCGCGGACCTCTTCGATCAGAGATCGCGCGTCGATCTCGCGTATTTTGAGTTTCGCCGGGCGGCCGTAGCCCAAAAAATCGCTGACCAGACGGTTAAGCCGCGCCACCTCATCCTTGATCGTCGTCAGCATGTGAACGTATTGCGCGCGCGGGGCCTCCTCCTTCGGCGCGAACGACGCGCGCAAGTGATCGATCGAAAGATTGATAAAGTTGAGCGGGTTGCGAATCTCGTGCGCGATGCCCGAAGCGAGCCGTCCGACGACGGCGGAACGTTCGGCCCGCTGCAGCAATTCTTCCAAGTAGCGCTTGCTGCGCAGCCCGGAGAGCATTTCATTGAAAGTTTGCGACAACGTCCTCATCTCCTTCGGCCCAGAAACCGGCACGCTGAAATCCAGATTCCCTTCCGTCACTTTTTCCGCCACCCGGCCGAGTTCAATGATCGGGCGGGTGATGCGTTTGGTGAATATCGCAATGGCCGCGATCAGCAATAGCCCCAAAAGCACAAAAGCTATAAAACGATCACGCTCCGCCGACTCTTTGACCTGCTGCAGGCGCTTCATGGAGAGAATGATATGGACGTCCCGCTGCGCGCTTTTTTTGGCACCGGCTTCATCCGAGTCATCGCCGACGGCGGTTGTCATGGGGAATTGAATAGGGATGGTATCCTTGTCGGCGATTTTGCCAATATAGGTCTTCAATTTTCCCAGATTGGCCGGCGCCGCCTCGTCAGTGTTCTTATACGGCGTCCCGAGGTCGTTTTTGTCCGTGCTGTCGTAAATCTTTCCTTCCTCATCGACAATGAAGATGTGACGGATGATGCTTTCCGAGTCGATGGTCAGACTGGTCTGATCCCCCTGGTTGACCAGGTCATAAAGGTGTTCTCCTTCATAGAGCGATCCTAAAACCAGGTTTATCGCGATCGGGATTTCGTGAATGTATTCTTCCACCACGCGGGTCGTGCGCTCTTCCAATTGCTGGTTGTAGTAGGAGATCACAGCCATTGTCAGCACGAGCATCAAGGCGATGAACGCCACCATCTGCGCTCGAAAGCTGGAAGGCGATTTGAGTCTATCGGAGAGCTTCATAACTTGGCGATCAGGCGTTTGGCCTTCTCCTGGACGTGACTTTCGGCCTGGGTTGGCGACTGTTTTTGAATGATCTCTTGAAACATTCGCCGGGCGTCTTCCTTGCGCCCTTTTTCCTCATAAGCCTGTCCGAGGGCCAGCTTTATTTCCAGATTGTTGGGCGCGACGCTCACCCCCTGCTCCAACCGCTGGATCGCTCTGTTCATATTGCCTCCGATAATTCGCGGCAACTGGCGATCCATTTCACCAAGCGCCAGGTAAGCTCCGCCGTCCTGATAACGATCGTTCAACCGCAGAACCGTCTCCATCTCGGCGCGAATCTTGCTAACCGTGGCTAAAGCCTTGAACACACCTTTCTGGTCGCTGTAGCCGCCGTAATTAACCCCGAGCCAGAAATGGCCCTCGACCGCGTTGGGCTCCGCGGCGACGGCGCGCTGGCCAACGGCTATGCCCTTCTCGAAATACGACACTTTCTCCGATTTCGCGGCCTGGTCGCCGACAAAGTAATAGACGCGGGCGGCGCGCCACAACCATTGATAATCATTGCCATTCGCGGCCAGCGCCCGCTCGATGACGCCCATCGATTGTTTGTCGCGCCCCGCGTCATCGCCCAAAGTTAAGAGATTATCGGCCTCCTGATAGGGGTTCGTATTGGCCGGAGCCGCAATCGTTTTTGACTTCGGCTGCGCGGAGACGGGCGTAAAGAGACAAAAGACGATCAATGTCAAAAATATCGCTATTTTCATCGGACAAAAACTAACGTGGAATTTGCCAAATCTCAACCCATCGTGAAAAATACCGTTTTCTTTCATAGCGAGGAAAATGAGCATGAGCAAGTTCTACATTACAACGCCGATATATTACGTCAACTCGCATCCGCATCTTGGCCACCTATACACGACGCTGGTCGCCGATACGGTGGCGCGCTACAAGCGCCAGCGCGGCGTCGAGACCTTCTTTCTGACCGGAACCGATGAGCACGGGTTGAACATCGAGCGCGCGGCGGAAAAGAGCGGCCTGCCTATCAAACAGCACGTCGACAACATCGTCAACGAGTTCAAAACCGCCTTCGCGCCTTACAATCTAAGCTACGACCATTGGATCCGTACGACGGACGATTACCACAAACGGGCCGTGCAGGATCTGTGGCGACGGGCGCGCGAGAACGGCTACATTTACAAGGGCGAATACGAGGGCCTGTATTGCGCCAACTGCAACGAATTTTACACCGAAAGCGAAGCCAAAGCAGGCGACGACGGCCAGCTTTATTGCCCGCAGCACGAGCGCCCGCTGGATCGCGTGGCCGAAGATAGTTATTTCTTCAAGCTCTCGGAATTTCAGGGCCGGTTGCTCGATCTTTATGAGAAGAACCCGAAATTCATTCGCCCCGAAACCAGGCGCAACGAGGTGATCAGCTTCGTGCGCGGCGGGTTGAACGACCTTTCGATTAGCCGAGTCTCGGTTAAATGGGGGATCCCCGTGCCGGACGACCCCGATCACACGATGTACGTGTGGTTCGATGCGCTTTCGAATTACATCACGGCGATCGGCTTCGCCAACGAGCAATTCGGGGGCCTCCAGCATTTCAAAAAGTTCTGGCCCGCCGACCTGCATCTCGTCGGCAAAGACATCCTGCGCTTTCACACCGTCTACTGGCCGGCCTTCCTGATCGCCGCTGGAATAGACCCGCCGAAGACGGTCTTCGCGCACGGCATGTGGCTTTCTGGCGGTCGAAAGATGTCGAAGACGCTCGGCAACGTGATCGATCTGTACGTGCTGCAAAAGCATTTCACTACGGACGCGGTGCGCTATTTCTGCCTGCGCGAGATGGTCTTCGGGCAGGACGGCGATTTCACTTACGAAGCGTTGGTGGATCGAGTCAACGGGGGGTTGGCCAACGGCCTGGGCAATCTGGCCAGCCGCACGTTGACGATGGTTGCGCGGTATTGCGACGGAGTCGTTCCCACGCCGGGGCCCACGCCGGGGCCCACGCCGGGGAATGCCGGGGCGGAATTGGTCCGCCGGGCCGATGAAGTGCGCGACACTGTCACGCAGGCCGTCGCGCAGTTCGACCGCGAATTCGACGAATACAATTTCAGCCGCGCGCTGGAGGCCGCGTGGTCGGCTATCGAACGCGTTGATAAATTCATCTCCGACGCTAAGCCCTGGGACCTGGCGAAACAGGCTGACGGGCGCGGTTCGCTCGAACTTGTCTTACATACGGCGGTCGAGACGCTGCGCCATTTGACCGTCCTGCTCGCGCCCGTCCTGCCCAACGCCGCGCAGGAGATTTGGGAGCAGTCGGGCGAAGCGGGCAAGGTGTGCGAAGTCGCGCCGAACACGCTGCGGTGGGGCCAATCCACGGGCAAGCGCGTTGGCGAAGTCAAACCAATCTTCCCCAAGCTGGACAAAAAGAAAGTTATGGACGAAATCAAACAGGAAGAAGCGGCGAGCCAGGCCGCTCGAACAGATGAGGGCAAAGAACAACCCGTTCAGGCGGCGGCTCAGGCGCCGGCGCAAATCGTGAGCGAACCGGCGGCGGCGCCCGCCTACATCACGATTGACGATTTTGCGAAAGTCGAATTACGTGTCGGCCAGATTCTGACTGCCGAGCGCATACCGAAAGCGGACAAGCTGCTGCGGTTCACGATTGACCTGGGCGAAACCGAACCGCGCCAGATCCTGGCCGGCATCGCGCAATATTACGAGCCGGAGAAACTGGTCGGGCGCAAAGTGATCGTCGTCGCCAACCTCGCGCCTAGAAAGATGCGCGGATTGGAGTCGCAGGGAATGATCCTGGCGGCTTCGGTGGGCGAAGAGGGGAGGCCCGTATTGGCGGGGTTTCTGGAAGAAGCTCCGAACGGGACCAAGTTGAAGTAATTTTTCGAACAGGCGGCAATGAGGGCATTGGCTTATCACAACCTTTTCCTCCGCATCCTCTGCGTGTTCTTGGCGGTCTGTATCATAGCCGCTGGAGCATTGGCTGGAAGGCAGCTTGGCGTAACGGCTATGCCGAATGACAAGATTGGAATTCGGCGGAGGACCGTTATTTTAAGGCGGGGCGAAAAGGGGCGTGATTACAGAGAAGCCATTATCAAAATACCCAACGTCACGGGAATCAGCGATCCAGGCGTTCTCCCCAAAATACGATCAATACTCGATCTGAAGAATGTCTTTGGCGATTCGTTGGAAGAGATCAGGTCTGACTTTGAAGAATCATTCTGGCTGACTGAAATAACCTACAAGGTCAATTACAACGCCAACTTCATCCTGGACATTACGTTTTTCCAGAGCGGCGTTGGCGCTTATCCTGACACCCAAGTCGAACATCGAATCATCAATCTCAAAACTGGCGCCTTGCTCAAAGCCGCCGATGTTTTCAAATCCTCATCTTTGGACGCGCTTGTTAAGCTGGTCGAAGGCGCAATGCGAGCAGAGTTGAGGGGCCAAATCAAAAAGTATGGCCGAGATGAGGACGCCGCCAATCGATTGAAAGAAACGCTTCAAGAGGCAAAGTTTGGCATGGACAATCTCGACAATTTTTCTGTCAACAACACAGGCGTGATCTTCCTTTACGATTTCGGATTCCCGCATGTATTCAAAGCGCTTGAGCCATCAGGTCGTTATTTTTTCAGCTATGAGAGACTGAAAGAGCACATCAAACCCGACGGCTCGCTCAAAGAATTTGTAAGATAAAGATGCTCATTGATTCCCACGCCCATCTCGATGTCCCCAACTACGACGCCGACCGCGCGGAGGTGATCTCGCGCGCGCGCCAATCCGGCGTCGAGATGATTCTGGAAATCTGCGGGAGCGACATCGCAAGGGGCTCGCTCGATGTCGGATTGAAGCTGGCCGAGGAATATCCGTTCATTTACGCCGCCGTCGGCGCCCATCCTCATGAGGCGAGCCTGTATGATGAAGCGCTCGATCGGAAACTGCTCGCGATGAGCGATCATGAGAAGGTGATCGGTTGGGGCGAGATTGGGTTGGATTATCATTACGACCACAGTCCGCGCGACGCGCAGCGCCTGGTCTTTCGCCGCCAGTTGCGAGTGGCGCTCGAACGCCGATTGCCGGCGATAATTCATACGCGCGAAGCCGAGGACGATACGATTCAAATTCTGCGCGAAGATTGGGAGGAGGGCGGCGGCGACGCCGTTGGCGGGATCATTCACTGCTTCACCGGGACTCAGAGACTGGCCGACGCAGCGATCGAGATGGGATTTTACATCTCGTTCTCCGGCGTGTTGACGTTCAAAAACGCCGCCGACTTGCGCGACGTGGCGCGGTCCGTTCCTATGGAAAGACTGCTCATCGAAACCGATTGTCCCTATCTGGCGCCTTTACCGCATCGCGGCAAACGCAACGAGCCTGCCTTCGTGAAGGAGACCGCCGCCAAACTCGCCGAACTGAAAACCGTAGGCGTCGAAGAGGTCGCGCTCGCCACAAGCGACAATTTTAAACGCCTTTTCAAGCTGCATTGAAATCCGCCTACATTGACAACGGGTTTAACAACAGGTTACAACTGCGCTCTAAACCGGCAGGGCCACAGGCGAACGCGCCCAGGACGACAAGCGTTTAACCGAAACGGGCAAGGACAGGTCTGTCTCCTCTTCTTCGCCGCGGGTGAGTTTGTGAATTATGGCGCAGCAAAACACATTCGACATCGTTTCTCAAATTGATCACGCCGAGGTAGTCAACGCCGTCAATCAGGCTTTGAAGGAAGTCCATACGCGGTTCGATTTTAAAGGGAGCAAGAGCGACATCGAGTTTGAAGGCCACGAAGCGATCGTTCTGAAGTCGGATGACGAATTCAGGCTAAAGAGCCTCAACGACATCCTGCAAACGAAATTGGTCAAGCGCGGCGTGCCTCTTAAGGGGCTGACTTACGGCAGTGTCGAATCAGCGCTCGGCGGGACGGTTCGCCAGAAAATCGCGTTGCAGCAGGGCATCCCGCAGGAGAAGGCCAAAGAGATCGTCAAGTTCATCAAGGACACGAAGCTCAAAGTGCAATCTTCGATTCAGGGCGACGCCGTACGAGTCGCGGGCCGTGACCGCGACATTCTACAGAAGGTCATCGCCGCCCTGCGCGATCACGATTTCGGCATTGACATGGAGTTCACTAACTACAGGTCGAATTAGGACAGTAATGGCAAACATTCTTTCAGCGCCCGCCCAACGCGAGACGCAAACGACCGCGCAAGAGATCTTTGGCCTGATTCAAAGCGACTTGGACGCGGTGGAGAGGGAATTCGAGAAGCAGGCGCGCTCTAATATTCAGCTCATCACCCGCATCGGTCAATATCTGTATCGAACGGGCGGCAAGCGCGTTCGCCCGGCGCTCCTGATTCTTTCCGCGAA
>DASTMP010000026.1:0-3969 GCA_035714085.1 Blastocatellia bacterium | reverse complement strand
CGCTGCCGCGACTGAAACCACTGTCCGACCGCCCACCCGGCTTTGAAAAGCCGGGCTAGGATCAACTGTCGCTGCCGCGACTAAGGAAATGGCCATCGAATGAATCACATCTACTGCTGTCGTTCGGATTGCAGAATTCGTGGTTGCATTTATTTCTCAAAGACAATCAACGCCGGGAACGGTGCAATATTGATCCTACAGTCGCAGGGCGACGATTGAGTGAAGGTTTTCGATAACAAAGAGAGCAGTTTTCATGTCACGCGGTGAGATCGTTTATCGCCCTGGCCAGTCAACCGTCGCTCCGCGACTACGGGGAATTATCATGCGCATCCCGGCGTTGAAACGCCGGGCTAGTTTCAAAAGCCGCTCCGCGGCGGGAAGACCAACATCTCAAGTCCTCATGAAAAAGGCTGGCCTTTATGCCTTTTTTGCCCTCTTTGCCTTTTTTGCTTCCTCGGCGCCTTTCGCTAAGAGTTACCCCAAAGAGGGCGGAATCATTTTTCGTGACATCGCGAAGGCCGCCGGGATTCATTTCGTTCACGACAACGCGGCGACGGCGGAGAAGTACCTGATCGAGACGATGGGATCTGGTTGCGGATGGATTGATTATGACGCCGACGGGCTACTCGATCTCTATCTGGTCAACAGCGCTGCCACCAGGCTTTACAAGCCAAAGAAGCCGTTGCGCGGCGCGCTTTATCGCAATAACGGTGACGGGACGTTCACTGATGTGACCGAGAAATCCGGCGTTGGCGCCGAAGGCTTATTCGGGATGGGCGTCGCCGTGGGAGATTACGACAATGACGGCTACCCCGATTTGATGGCGCTCGGTTACGACCGTTCGATACTCTATCATAACAACCGCGACGGAACCTTCTCGGACGTTACCGAGCGAGCCGGCGTCGCGAACAAAGGTAAATGGGCGTCGAGCGCCGCATGGTTCGATTATGACAGGGACGGCAGGCTCGATCTCGCGATCGCCAATTACGTAGCCTGGTCGCCGGATAACAACATCTGGTGCGGCGACGAAAAACCGGGGTACCGGGGATACTGCCACCCGAATAAGTTTCGAGGGCAGAAGCCGACGCTTTACCATAACAACGGCGACGGAACATTCTCGGACGTTACCGAGGCTTCCAAGATCGGGGCGCACGCCAGCAGCGGTCTGGGCATCGTTACCTTCGACTTCGACCACGACGGCTGGCAGGACATCTTCATCGCCAATGACGCCAACCCGAACTTCCTTTTCCGTAACAACCGTGACGGGAGCTTCAGCGAAATGGCCCTCCAGGCCGGCATCGCTGTCAGCGAAGACGGCAAGGCTGAAGCGGGGATGGGAATTGACGCCGCCGATATTGACGGCGATGGCTGGACGGACGTTTTCATCACTCACCTCGATTTGGAACACGCCCGCCTCTATCGATATCTGAGCGACGGGGCTTTTGAAGACGCCACGTTTGCGGCCAAACTCGGTTACGCCACTTTCCGGTACAGCGGCTTCGGCGCCCTCTTCATCGATTACGACAACGACGGGGCGCGCGACATCTTCATGGCCAATGGGCATATTCTGGACAACATTGAGCTGTACCACGCGGAGACTCGTTACTCGGAGCCGAAGCTTCTCTATCGCAATACCGGTCGTGGTATCTTTGAGAACGTGAGTAACAAACTCGGACCTGATCTTCAACTTCCGCGCGTGAGTCGGGGAGCGGCTTTGGCGGATGTCGATAACGATGGTGACCTGGATGTTCTGGTGAGCAACAATGGCCAGGAGCCGCAGTTGCTGTTGAATGATGGCGGCGCCAGCAATCATTGGCTCGAGGTCGCTCTGATCGGGGTCCGCTCGAACCGCGACGGCGTCGGCGCGCGCGTCAAAGTTGTGTCCGGTGATCTGGTTTCGCATGATCAGCGGAAAGGCGGCCGGAGCTATCAATCCGCTCAGGACCCCCGTCTGCACTTCGGTCTGGGCCCCAGAAATAAAATTGATTTGATCGAGATTCAGTGGCCGAGCGGGTCGGTTGATACATTGAAGAACGTCGAAGCCGACCGGGTCATCACGGTCAAGGAGGGTGTGGGGCTCATACCTCAGTCTTATCCCCGATGGGGGATCGACCGAAAACGGTAACATTCTCGAACCAATGAGGACAACCACTATGGAAAGACCGAGACTTCTGATAATCCTACTTGCAGCAGGGATATTCGTTGGGAGCGCGCCAGCGTATCTCTCGCAAATCGCCGATTACGGCGCCGCCCAATTAGCGAGACAAGCCGTTGACATCCAGGCGCCCTACTTAGCCCAAATGGCCCGGATAACCTATTTACAGAAGAGTGGAAAACAGAAATCCGGGGCCGGAGCATCGCGGAAAGCAGTCGCGACTCATCGGGCTGTGAATACGACTTTCACGCGAAGCGAGATCGGTTGGTATAAACCCTGGGCGATGGCCAATGAACTCGCCCAGCAGGTTAAATGGGATGAACACGCTCCGTTCGGCTCAGGCTTTGCGCGTGAAGAGGCGCAGCGGCAGGCCCTTACCAAGTTGTTTACCGAGTGCCTTGAGGTTTATGAGCGGCGGTCGAAGGCCGAAGGGATACCGACCAATGACCTGGCTATCACTTTTAGCCATTGTATCGCGCTCAACACGGAGCTAGGCGGCGGTCGCAAAATGTCGGCCAAAGAAGAGTCGGCCCTGCGCGATAAATTGCGCGATCAATTTGCCCGTAGCGACGACTACTGGACTGACTCGGACAAACAATCGATTCATGAAACAATCGTGATCATGACCATGTTGGCGCAGGCAGGTTATGCAAACGCGAAGCGCAATCACGACCAACGCGCTGAAGAGACTTTTCGCGAGACGGCGCGACGGAACGTGGAGGCGCTGACGAGCGCTTCGCTGCATGAGCTTCGGAACGCGCGCTCAGTACTCGGTTCCCATTGAGGGGGGACTTGGGCGGTTTGCGATTGCGTGTACGGGATAATTTGGCGAACTTGTCATAACCCACATCTTTACACAATACGTGTATATCGTATCTTAGCCCGCGATAGCGGGCGACAGCATAAAGCCTGGGGTGGAGCGTCAGCGGAACCCCAGGAATTCGGCCCCAAAAACCACACCAGCCCGCGAACGCGGGCGACAGCCATTCAGGGGGAATTATGGCTGAGACATTCACGAACCTGATTTATCATATCGTCTTCTCCACGAAAAATCGCCAACCACTGATCACAGGCGCCCATCAATCGCGCATCTATGAGTACATCGGCGGTACGATTCGTGACCTGGGCGGGATTTCACTGGCGATCAATGGGACGGAGGATCACGTTCATTTGCTGGCAAAGTTGCGACCGGATAAGGCGTTGTCAGATGTATTGCGTGATCTCAAAGCGAACGCAAGCGGGTGGATGCGCGATGTGTTTCCTGATTTGAAGGATTTTTCCTGGCAACGTGGTTACGGAGCATTCACGGTTAGTCAATCGAGCGTTGAGAAAGCGCAGGATTACATTGCGCGACAAAAAGAGCATCATCAGAAAAAATCTTTCCGAGACGAGTTCATAGAATTTTTGGAAGCGAACGGTATTGAATACAACGAAAAGTATCTGTGATAACGCGCTGTCGCCCGCGTTCGCGGGCTTGATGGTTTTCGACGCGGCGTTCCCTGGGGTTCCGCGCAAAAGCGCTCCACCCCAGGCTTTATGCTGTCGCCCGCATCCGCGGGCTAAGAATGCGTCAAATGTGGGTAATGACAAGTTTGCCAAATTGTTCCACTATCATAGGCCAATCGCGATGGTTCATCCGTGCACCCATTTGCTAACCGCCCTATGGCGGTTCTGAGCATGCAAATGTCGAATCCCGAGCGTTGTCCGACAAGGACCTGCCGATTCATTCAGTTCTCGAGCAGGACCATTTCGTCATTCAGTCCTAGATACTCCCACCGCAGCAGCGCGATCGGAATGTTTCCGTTCTTCCAAAC